>JBMFVL010000023.1:5382-21239 GCA_049966015.1 Thermoplasmata archaeon
TTTTTCTTTTATTTTTTTATCTATGTCTAGAAGTTGATTTTTCTGATCATCTAGAGATTCTTTTAGTTTATCAAGTGAAGAGAGGTCAATCTTGATATTATCAATATCGACATCATTCAATTTTTCTATTATATCTTTATCAGAGGTAAGGGATAAATCTTCTTTACCGGTATCTGGTGTTTCAATATTTGAGTCTTCTTTTGTACCATGATTATTATCTACTGCTACTTTTTTTTTGGATTTTTTTATTGATTTATCTTCGTCCTCTATAAGAGAAGAAGCTTTGTCCTTCAATCCCATTTTCATCCATCCTTATCTTTAATTTTATCTAAAATATGGGTATATATTTTAAATTCAGGTAAAGATGCAAAGTATTTTACCTTGTCATCTGGTAAATACTCTAACAAATCATCCAAAATTTTTATGATAGAAATAGCCTCTTTTTCAAAAATGTTTTTTTCTTTGATTATTACTGACAATCTATCTATTTCTAATTTCCTATTATAACTTAATTTTTTAATATCTATCAATTCATTTGAAATCTCATTTCCATAAATTTCCAATATATCTTTTATAATTTTCAAAATCTTTTCTGGGTTACTGTCAACATCGTTTATATAATTGCCAATTTTGTTTTTTAATTCTGTTTTTTTATCATCTGTTATTTGAAACTCTTTATCCAGCAATTTTATTAATTCTTCATCAATTGTTTTAATAATATCTTTATATATATTATGTCCAACCGCTGTACTATCCTTATTAAACATACTTTTTTCTGCTAGTTTAGCCATTTCGTTTAAAAATTCTTCATCATTTAGTTTTGTACTTATTTTCTTAATTTCCATACTCTCATCAGTTTCATCATCAATTTCCAAGTCATTTAACTGTTTTTTTAAATTGGTTGTTACCAGATCCTCTAAACTTTCTTTCTTTTTATTAACAATATCCTCCAATTCTAAGCTATTCCCATTTTCCAATCTTTTATTGGCACTTTGCACTTCTTGTATAGATTCTTTTTTAGGTTCAGGAGAGGGTTTAGGTGGAGATTGAGGTATAGATTCTTTTTTAGGTTCAGGAGAGGGTTTAGGTGGAGATTGGGGTATAGATTCTTTTTTAGGTTCAGGAGAGGGTTTAGGTGGAGATTGGGGTATAGATTCTTTTTTAGGTTCCTGGGCAACAACCTGGGGAGATGAATACTTTGTAGTAGAGTCTTCATTTACGTTAACTACAATCCCTTTTTCAATTTCCTCTATAGTAAGAAATCTACTACTACCACATTTAGGACACTTTGCTAACTCTTCTCTGTATATATTACCACATTTAGCACATTTCTTGGCTTTAACAATTTTATCAAAAATAACGTTACATGAAGGACATTTCTTTGTGGTAATTTCTACCTGTGTTTTGCATGCAAAACAGTAGTAAAAATCACCAATCTTTGCTTTTCCTACCATACTAAATTATATAATATATCTTTCACTATTCAATACTTACCATTTTTTAGTTATTATTGTGGTATACCAATTACAACAACATATTCATAAAATTCACTACCCTTTGCTATTTTTATGATTAAAAACATGAAATAAACTTATTTTTGTTTATTTAAATATCCAGATATAAACCATCAGAAATGTGGTTTAATTCTACTGTAGTAGTGTTATATCCTACAAGAGCACCTTTACTATTAGCAACCACAGATGTGCCAACCATACCAACACCAAAATTTGCAGTGGTCTTTACAACATTCACCTTTAAAACCTCTTTTATTTGCATTATCTCTTCATCTGTTGCTTTAGGATGTATGATTGCACCTTTTATTGTCGCTACTCCTACCATCCCAACCGTACTATACGATGCAATTGACATCTTTTCAACCTCTACATTAAGTGCATCTTTGATGGCTTTTATATTTTTAGGAGAAATGTTTTTGTTAACGATCGCACCATAATCATTCACAAGTATATTATTTCCAATAGCATTGTGTTTTTCTTTAATTACTTCTATATTCATGTATTTTTTCAAATATTTTATCTCATCCAAATTAGCAAAATTCGAAACAACTGCACCATAAGAATTCATAGAAAGTAGGGAGCCGACAAGCATAGAACCCATTATATTTGTGGTAACAACATCCACCTTTAGTACATCCTTTACTACATCCTTAAACGATAAAGGCGTTTCTTCGGGTACAATAGCAAATTTTTCACTAGCTCTGCAATAAACCCCTATATACTGGTTACCATTGTAAAAAGTTGTGTGTATCATTCTTTTTTATCATCTAATTTGCTTTCTTCAGTTACTTCATTCACTGCGTTTTCATTTGTTGAACTGGGTTCGATCTCTTCTGGTTTGTTTATCATATCTACTTCAACTAAACCATCTTCAAATTTAATGACTTTTAATTTTACCTTTTCTGGTATGTGTTCAATTCCGGTCTTCCATATCAATTCATTAACATGAGGATCGATCCATACATTATCCATATCAACTTTCATATGATGTGAAACAAACCTTTTAATCTCCTTTATTGCCCCTGGTGCATTGTACCCCTTTGGGGATTTATGTTTAGCACCCCTTAAAGGTATATCATATATCCTCTCAATTTCCTCTACCATACAATACTCACACTCTCAAATGACCTCTTCTCCATGACCTTTCCTTGGGATTTCTCAAAACACGCTTACTAGTTTTTTCCATTACCCATGCAGGTACCCTTTGATTTTGTTTTACTTTTTTAATCAGCCTTAATTTTTTTCCCAACATCTTTTTATGTGCCATAACTTACCACCTTACTATTTTTGTTTCCCTTTTAGGAGGTGCCATCTTTTCCAATAACTTTACTAAGGTTTCATCATCGATGACATTATTCAATCTACCGGAAAGAGCCAGAGAAATCAATTGATTTTCAACATTTTCTACAAATTCTGGTCTAACTAACCGTATCCTAGCCAATCTCTCTTTTGCTTCCGATGTTAAAATTTGCCTCAATACTTTTTTCCTTTCTTCCGAATATTGATCATTGTTAGCAGATTCTACATCCTCTTGCTGACTAGCCATTGATTGTTTTAAGAGCATTTCTTTTTTCTTTCTAATCCTTTGCAATTCGTCGTCATCTGCTATCATCTTCCGCGCCTCCACTAAATCTATATATTTATTCCATATAGATTTTCAAATCAGGATTCTTGTTGACCATTTCTACCAATATTTCTTTAGAAAGTTTATTTATTAAATCCTTACCTTCTTTAGTTAAAGTCCTACCTTTATTTCTATACTTGGTAACCAGTCCCTTAGCCTCAAGTTCCTTCAAAATCTCCGATAAAATGGATCTGCTACCTTTAACGGCATGGTATGGTTTGGAACCTCTATCCCTTTTGCCACCATACTCTGCTGCTAACCTAGAAACACCTATATATGATTTCAAATATAATTTTCTCATCACAGAAGCAGACCTAATCCACCACCAATCCTCCTGGAACGGTGCACGTTCTTTGTGAGGGCCAGTTTTCACATAATCGCTCCATGCAGGAGGACTGATCTTCGCTTCTGTTTTAAGGTAATTGCTCAACCTCTTCAACAATTCATCAGGAGGTACATCATAAACTAAAGTCATATCACACCTCAAATATCCATACTAATGATGCACTTCTTATATTTAATCTTTAACTTTAGGTGTATGTTAGTTTAACAAATATGTTAAATCTATAGTTTACAGAGAAGTTAGGGGTCGGGAGAAGATGTAAAGCCTCTACCTTCAGGGAGGTTTAGTTGACCATGAATTTGCGTGATTGAATATATCTCTGTAATAGCTAAAATGAATGATTTGTAGTAAAATAAACTACACAATATTTATGATTAATATATCATGTTATACCCATTGAAATAGAGGTAGATAAAAATGGTGCGTATAAAAACAACACAAGAATTTGGTGCGCCGAGAGGTTTACCAAGGAAAACAGCGTCTATTTGTCCAGAATGTAAAAAAGTAATACCAGCAGAGATTAAAGAGAAAGACGGCAAAGTGATAATGGAAAAAACATGCAAAGAGCATGGTTACTTCTGGGATATCATAAGTAATGATGTAGAGCTATACCTTAAAATGGAACAATACGCAAGAGATGGTGTAGGTATAGATAACCCCTATTATAAAACATTCAAAGGTTGCCCAACCACCTGTGGAATGTGTGACCATCATAAAAGCCATACAGCACTGGCACTAGTAGATCTAACTAACAGATGTAATCTAAAGTGCCCTGTATGTTTTGCTAATGCAAATGCAGCTGGTTATGTATACGAGCCAACTTTTGACCAGATAACCTTCATGCTAAAAAAATTAAGGGAAGAAAAACCTGTACCGGCAGTGGCAGTACAGTTCTCAGGAGGAGAACCCACCATTTCCCCCAATTTCCTAAAAGCGTGTAATGAGGCGTATGAGTTAGGGTTCAGTCAGATACAGGTTGCTACAAATGGTATAAGGTTTGCCTCTTCAATAGATTTCGTAGAAGCTGCAATGTTAAACCACCTGAACACAATATACCTTCAATTTGATGGCGTAGACGATTCAATATACATGGAAACGAGAGGGGTACCGCTATTCAAAATTAAACAGAAGGTTATAGAAAATGTGAGGGCAATTAATAAAAAATATGCCAACACAAAGCAAAAAGCACCTACAATTGTATTGGTCCCAACACTGGTAGGTGGATACAACGAACATCAGATCATGCCAATAATGAATTACGCAATAGAAAATAATGACGTGGTAAAGGGTGTAAACTTCCAACCGGTTGCATTGACAGCTAGAATACCTGATAAGGATAGATTCGCAATGAGATTTACTCAATCTGATTTAGTCAGAATATTAGTTGAAGAAGGTCCATTCGAAAAATCTGACTTTTTCCCAGTACCCGCTGTTGCCCCCATCTCTGAACTCGTATCGATATTAACTGGAAAACCCAAATTAACCTTAACAACCCATCCTGGATGCGGGTTAGGTACATTTGCTTTTGTAAATAACAAAGACAAAACACTTATACCCCTTCCAAGGTTCATGGATGTGAATGGATTTTTCAACAGGGTCAATGAAATTATTGAAGAATACAGGGATTCCAAGTTACAAAGGGTCAGGACAGCAATAGATTCCTACAAATTGAAAAACGACATTGCAAGATATTTCGATTTTTCAAAAGCTCCTGATTTCATAAACAAAAACAACGTAATAGATATGATCTCAAGGATATTCTCTGAAGGTAGTAAGAAGCCAGTTGCTGATTTTGCATGGAGTACTTTGTTTATAGGTGCTATGCATTTCCAGGATTCTTATGATTACGATATTCAAAGATTGATGAGATGTGATATCCATTACACTGTGCCAGACGGTAGAATAATACCCTTCTGCTCTTACAATAGTGGCCCTACATACAGGGAATCTGTTGAGAAAGAATTCAGTATACCAGTAGAGGCATGGAAGGACAAAAAAGCAGGAAAGAAAGATATCTCAAGCATAGGTGTTAATGGTGAAGTATTAATAGATTCTCCGGTATACAATCAAATTGAAACGAAGTGAGGAAATATGGCGTTTATATATTCTGACAAAGACAAATGTATCTATTGTGGAGCGTGCGTTGGTTCTTGTCCTAGAAACTGTATATATCTAGACGAAACGGTAATAAAATTCGATGAATCCAAATGCACTAAATGTAACATATGTGTAAGGTTTTGTCCTGTTGGAGCAATAACATTGGAGTGATAAAATATGAATGATATAAGTTGTGATATATTAGTGGTAGGTGCAGGCCCTGGTGGTAGCATGGCTGCCAAATGGGCAGCTGCCGAAGGTAAGGATGTACTGGTAATAGAAAAAAGGCAGGAAATAGGCTCCCCCGTAAGATGCGGTGAGGGAATATCTAAGTACTGGCTAGGAGATGTTGGAATCAGACCTGATAAAAGATGGATAGCAAACGAAGTTAAGGGTGCAAGGATCTTTTCTCCCTCTATGAAAGTAATGGAACTAAACGAAAAAATGGCTGGTAATGAAGTGGGATACGTTATAGAAAGGGACCATTTCGATAAAGCCCTAGCAATAGATGCAGCCAAAGCAGGCGCAAGGTATATGGTAAAGACGGCTGCACTCGATTTAATAAAAGAAGGAAACAAAATAACCGGTGTAAAGGCAAAGCACATGGGTGAAAACTTCAGGATAAACGCAAAAATGATCATAGGTGCAGACGGGTTTGAGTCCCAGGTCGGAAGATGGGGTGGACTAAATACGGTTTTAAAGACCAACGATGAAGTATCATGCCTGCAGTATAGAATGGCAGGAATAGAATGCAATCCTGACTATACTGATTTCTACATAGGGTCCTTTGCACCAGGAGGATATGTATGGGTGTTTCCAAAGGGTGAGGGGGTAGCCAATGTAGGTATAGGCATTGAACTCAAATTTTTAAAGAATAAAGGGGATACCAAGAGAATGTTGGATGAATTCATAAGCAGAATGCCTGGGTTAAGCAAAGGAAAGAAGATAGACATGGTAGCAGGTGCTGTATCTGTATCGAAGCCTCTTGATAGTGTGGTAAGGGACAATATGATGCTTGTAGGTGATGCTGGAAGGATGATTGACCCTTTAACAGGTGGTGGTATAAACGCGGCATGTATATCCGGTAAAATAGCTGGTAAAATAGCATCGGAAGCTATTGAAAGCAAAGATTACAGCAAAGAATTCCTGCAGAAATATGAAAAAGGATGGAGAAAAGAATTGGAAGAGAAAATGTATAGGAACTGGTTTGCAAAAGAACGTCTGTCTGAATTAAGTGATACTACATTAGACAATCTTTTAGAACTGCTATCAAACCAGAAGCTGGATGCACTGACTGCACACAATATCCTGAAAGTTGTTAAAGAAAAGTATCCAGAAGTTGTAAAAGGATTCGAAAATTTTATATAAACATTTTAATTTTTTTCACATCTTGTATATTTTACATCCCCTACGATCCAGTTCTTTCAGTAGCATGGGGGTAATTTCTATATCTGAAATTACCAGCATGGGATATAAATCTATTTTACCAGTAATGATTTTATTTGCCATATACTTCGCACGTTCAATATCCAATTTTTTATACCCATCTATTTTTTGTACTGTTTCATTAAGCATTTTGATATTTTCAATATCACTTTTGTCCTTGCTTTTGACAAACTTTTTAATCTGCTTTTCATATGACATAAGATTATATGTAGATATCAACTCACAATACAGACCTGTGTAATCATTCTCTACCATATCCAAAGGAATTACTGGAATATTTTTCAGATAAGAATATATTATCAATTCTGTTGTTAGGGGATCAGGGAATTCAATTGTATCATATCCAGAGGCATGCAAATATGTCTCATCATATGAACTAATATTAACCGGTGGGAAACCGTTATAAAAAGAAGTGTATATGTTCCACAGCAATTCATCTGAATACAATACTCCTAAACTATTAATTTTCTGTTCATTTAATAAACTATACATCTGCCCTGCATCTGATTTTTTGCCCCTTATTGTTTCGTATATGTAAATCTCCTTATTATGACCTAGATCAGAAATATTCACGTGGTATCTGTTCATATCCATCTTTTATATATTTAACTTATATGATTCCTCAAACAATTCTTCTATCTCTTTACCTTCCTTTACATTCATCAATTTCTTTTTAGGTATGATGGGTATTCCTCCTATTTTTTTAGAAAATATGGTTTTATTATCCAAATCAATTGCTATGGGATCCTTTTCTACAATATGGCTGATTGTAGAAATTACCATCGCCCTATTTTTAATATCCCTGCTCGTTCCTACGGAAGTAATGAAATCATTATCTATCTGTACAATACCCTCAAATGGGCATTTGTTTATCTCCACAACATCAATTCCATTTGACCTCATAAAATTGAATATGAGTGGTATTTCATCATTTTCATTGTTATGGGTTATTGAAATTATTGATATTGTGCTCATGTCCTTTCTCCCGTACTCAAAAGGATCCAATGTTTTTGCCAGCGGTACGTTCAATAAAGCCTCCAGTTTATCTATTATTTCTGTTCTAGCCCCCTTATCCTGTTCATATAGCTGTATTGCTTTTCTCGATACACCTAAAGCCCTAGCAACCTGCCCTAATGATAAATTCTTTTCTTTTATAACTTTTTTTAATTTTTCTCCATCGACTAAAGCAAATATCCCCCCCGGTGATGAAAACAAAAATGGTGGGACACCATCAAGTACAAAATCATTTAACGTCCCCAACGTTATAATGGGTATTCCGAATCTCATATACATAATGCCATCCTGCAGTTTATTGTATGTACCGTATTCACCGATTACAAGGGCAGAGGCATTCAAAGATTTGCTTAATTTGACAAGGGATTGAGAATCCTCTATGGTGAGGTTGTCAATGTTTATCAATACTTTTATAAATACAAGTATGTCATCCCTTCTTGCTATTATATCGAAACTTCTCTGTTTCATTTCGAGGAACTTATAGACATAAAACCCTGCCTTTTTAAGGGTAAGGGTAGTTTTGTTAATAACCGCGTATTTTGTCCTCATAACAATATCATGATTATGATATCTGCTATTAAATTTTTTCTTTTTATCCCATTAAAATAAAGAAAAATAGTACATGAACATCATAAAATACTTCATAAACATTCTTTTACTTGTGTATGTAAACGAAAGTTGGGCTAGGCTTTCAAATGAAATAGAAAACTGCAAAAGATGTATGCTTTATAAAACCCGCAATAATGTTGTTATTTATTCTGGAAAAATAGGTGCTCCAATAATGTTCATAGGAGAAGCACCAGGGAAAGAAGAAGATTTGGCAGGGAAACCCTTTGTAGGAAGGGCAGGTAAGACCTTAAACCAAAAGATTGATTCATTAAATATTGCTGGTAAATATATTATAGTTAACGTACTGAAATGCAAACCTATTAACAATGTATACAAAAAAAAGTATGAAAAAGCATGTGTTCCCTATCTGTTTAAACAGATTGAATTGTCAAGTCCAAAATTGATCATTACTCTGGGTCGTAATGCATGGAAATTGTTTAGTACAATGCCATTAACCCAGATGGTTGGTAAACCAATAACGATAGAAAATGCAACGTTTTTTCCTATGTTCCATCCAGCTGCAATTTTACATGATCCCAGAAAAAGGGATATATGGGAAAGAAGCTGGGTAGCATTAAAAAAATATATTGAAAATGAACCACAATTAAGTAACCCATGACATAAACAAATAAGCTCTATAAATACCTACAGTCCCTTATCCTTAAAGGCATGCCTAAAAATCCTTGAATGCTTTACCTCAGACAAATCTATATTAAATGTACCTACATCAACATCAGAGAGCCTGTACACAGTATTCCCACTCGGATCGATAATCCTAGAGCCACCCCAAAAATAAGACCATCTTTCAACACCGTGCATGTTCACATATACCACATATATCCCGTTATCAATTGCTAAAGCAGGTAGGATCTTTTCGAAGTTGGATCTGGATGTTATGGGTGAGGCAGATATGATCACCAGCATATCTATATCAGGCATTTCATTTATTATGTTAGGGAAAAAAGCGTCGTAGCAGATAGAAATACCGATTACAAATTTATCTACATTGATTGTTATTGAACCAGTTCCCTCTGTGAAATATCTTTTTTCATTGAAAGGTCCAAAGTTAGGCAAATATCTTTTTTTTTGGTATGCTATGGATTCCCCGTCAGTGAACAAGGCAACATTGTAAATAACCCCTCTTTTTTCCTCTACTGGCATTCCTACAATGGCGTATTTGTTAGATTTGTTAACTAACATTTTGAGATCATTAATGTATTTTCCATTGGGTGTTTCTGCTAACCTGTATACCTCATCACCAATAAGATATCCCGTTAAAAACATTTCAGGAAATATAAAAAGATCAGAATCATTGTTATACAATATATTTTTTATTGTTTTAAGATTCTCGTCTTTATTAAATAATTTAGGAAGAGCCTGGTACAAAAATATTTTCATGTTTATCACCTTTAAATTTGGAAATTTATACAATTACACCGTTTATATTAATATTAGCTTTATGTTATTTTCTATGATTTTTCCTTAAACGGATCAAAAAAGGATAGTACTCTAGGTTAAACCTTCTACATTATCATGGGAAGATATTTTACAAACGGGGTATATATTCAATAAAACATGATATCCTCTATAAGGAAAATTTATTAACCTTAAATAAATTAGTAGTTTTATGTTTATTCTTACTGGTAATTATGGTGAAAAAATAGGGAAAGAACTGCAATCCATGTTGGATATAAGGCTAGTACAGCCAACTATAAAGAAATTTCCAGATGGAGAATTATATGTAAGGGTTAACGAAAAAGTTATGGATGATATTGCCATAATAGTAAACAACGCGTTTAACGGGGAATCAATATTAGAAACGTCTTTTTTGATTAACGCAATCGATAAGATGGGGGTTAAAAAAATTATAACGGTAATACCCTATCTCGGATATACAAGGCAAGATAAAAAATTTTTAGAAGGTGAGGCAATAAGTTCTGAAGTAATTGCCAAGTTCCTTTCCATGAACAATTCAGAAATTTTTATTGTTGAACCTCATAGCAACAACATAGAGAAATATTTTTCATGCAAAGTTAATTTTATATCCCCTGCAGAGGAAATCGCCAAAAATTATGCAAATAAAATAGATATGGTTATATCTCCTGATAAAGGGGGTATAGAAAGAGCTAAGGTTATTGCCTCTTTATTGGGCGTAGATTATTCTTATTTAAATAAAAAGAGAATAAGCAGTTATGAAGTTGCAATGGATCTCAACAACGTATCTGTCAAAGGAAAAAGGGTACTTTTAGTAGATGATGTAATCTCCACAGGTGGAACAATATTGAAAGCACTTGAACTTTTAAAGAATGATGGTGCATCTGAGGTCCATGTAGTATGTACCCATGGATTATTTTTAAATAATTCAGATATAAACATATCCCAGAATAGCACATCTCTATCATGCACAAATACCCTAAATACCAAATATTCCAGGATTTCTATATCCCCTTTAATTGCCAAGCAATTAGAAAAATTCATTGAAAATTAAACTTTTATACATATATTGACAATGGGTTATTCCTAATTTTAATAGAAAAAATTTTAAACCATTAACAATTGTATTTGTTTGTATTATTATGACGTATACATTACCCGATTTACCTTTGGATAAAATGATTGATGAACTTAATTCAGTCCAGAAGGAATTTGACAAATATTTGTCATCAAACATAAATAAGTTCAGGGCATTGGTATCCTCTGCGAAGGTATACATACAAGAAAAGAAAGATGATACAGCCAGAAAGGTCATACAGCAAGCATGGGATCTGATAAACCAATCTTTAGAAGGTGCAGTATCGATAGAAATCGATTTTATAAGAGAAAACCTGTCCACATTAAAGAATTCAGGATATGAAATAAAAGATTTAAGGGAATACCTTAAAAAAGTAAGGATAGCCGCAGAAAGTGGAGATTATATACAAGCTATGAGGATATCCAATGAATGCCGTGAGTATATTAAAAAACTCAAAAATGCAGAAGGCAATGTTACAGAAGTGAAAGAAAGTAGCAATGAAGTAAAAAATACTGAGGAGCAACCCAAGGTAGAAATTCCTCAATTACCCAAAGAGTTTATAGAATTTATTAACATAAAAAATACGATTGAAGTTGCCAGTCAATATGAAATCAATTTAAAAGAGGCTGAAAAAGAATTGCCTTTAATACTATCAACAGTTTCTGAGATGGTAAATAAAATTAAAAAAATGATTATGGACCAGTTATGGGTAAGGTACCAAAACCTGTTAGATATTGTTGATGCATACAAAAATTTCGGCATGGATAGTAAAAATTATGTTTCACAACTAGATGAACTGAAAAAAGATATGGAAAATGCGACTATAGACCTGTGTCTAACAAACTTAAACTCAATAGAGCAAAAAATTATGGATCCTTCCATATTAGTGCCTCTGGTCGAAAAGGAAATGGATATAGCAAGGTCATTCCTGATATTAACAGAATCCCAGGTTAAGAGGTTTAAGGAAATAAAAGACCTTCAAGGTAAAGGGGAAAACAAAAAAACATTTGAACTGGTTTATAATTTACATAGAGAACTTGAAATCGGAATAAAAGATAATCTTGTTACAAGAACCACCGAAATCCAGGCAATTGTAGATATAATAAAGAAAAGTGGCGTTTCTGATATAAATGAGTATTCCCAGATGCTAAAAAATTACAATGATTATATAGAGAAAGGCATGATATTGAACGGTTACGAGGTATACAACAAAATTAAAAACATGTCCGAAAAAACCTTTTTCCATATAATCGTGCAAAAAAGTGGTGATTTACGTATAAAAGTGCTCGCAGCAAAAAACATGGGGTTAACCCTAAACTCAAATGTAGATAACTTACTGGATGAAGTAAAAAGATTGACATCCGAGAAAAAACTAGTCAACGCTATTAATTTACTGGTGGATGAAGAAACCAAATTATCTTCTGAAATGCAACTTTACAAGGATGTTTCAACCATAACTATGGATATAGAAACCAAAATAAGGAAACTAAAGGATAGCGGAGTAGATACCAAAGAATTTGATGCTGATTTAACAAACATATATTCATTAATGAAGAGAAACTATAAAGAGGCACTAGATTTTGCCAACAAAACGATCCAAAAAATCAACTATTTTACCAGCAATTACAAAAGAAATTTAAAAGTGGAAATAAACCTTACGGATAAAATAGAAAAAAATAAAACGATATGGGGTGAATTTGTAATAAAAAATGAGGGGGACATGAATATACAGGATGTTTCACTTCAATCTACAGATGTGGTCATCGAAGACCTCCCCAAAATAAGCCTGCTAAGACCATTAGAAAATAAAAAAATCAAATTTACAACAGTTTTTGATAAAAACTCAAAGGAAATAGGGATTAAAATCGTAGGTAAAGACGCTTTTTCTAATTCTGAAATTATAACAGAATACAAAAAGAACTTTGACGTAGTACCTGAACCGGTTAAAAAAGAACCATCCCCTTCACCCATCCCATCAACCGTAAGTGCTCCAAGTAATGTTTCACAGAATAAAGTAGAACAGCCTCCCCAGGCGGAAGTGAAGAAAAAAGCTATACAAAAAGTTGCAACGGCAATGTCTCAATGCCAGGTATGCAAAGGTATTTTAAAGCCTGGGGTAAACATCATACAATGTTCATGTGGAGCAACCTTCCACATACCTTGCGCCACACGTGTTAAGGTCTGCCCTGTATGCAAATCTCCTTTAATTTGAGTATATACTTCAGGCAACATACAAATATTTAGATATACGTTGTTAGATTTAACAAACATGAATAAAAACAGGTTATCTCTGTTATTGACAATATCTATTATTCTTATACTAACTTCCTCTAATTATTTTATTTTAAATCAAAAAAACATAAACAATGACGTTAAAAGCATTGAAACACCATCAATGCCAAAAACAGATGTATATAACCACACACTTAATAATCAGCCAGTCAATCCTTACCTTTTTTATAATAAAGAACCAGCCCCTATGGGTATTGCAGATTATGGAATAAACCAGAATAATAATGCATATTCTTACTCAACTACATCCTTTTTAGGTTCAGCAACTGTATATAAACTCCTTACTTACAACTCAACACAACCCAAAGAATATCAATATGAATCGACAATACAGATGAATGTAAATCTGGCTTTTAGTAATGATAATATCAATTATTATTACTGGATTCAAAACGTAGCAATAATAGGAACCAACAATAATAGCATATTCTTTATTGACAATATTTGGAATTCGTCGTCAAGAGATGCAAGTATTTATAGTTCTACATTATTAGGAAGTGGAAAAATAGAAAACTCATCGATAGGCATCTATTTTTATTATTCATTAGCTAATCAAAACTCCCCTGGGAACGGAATTTTTTTAAAATATCCATATAATATAAAATTTAAGGTTAATACATACGTGAATTCAAATGGTAATCCTGTTGTAGGCTTTTTTTACAACGATGGTTACGGATGGATTAATTACGATAACGTGGTTTTTATTTTTGCTACAAAATTAACTTCACATCCTGTGTTTATCGTTAATGGTAATACTCTCAAACCCTTTGGCGGGTATTTCGATGCTGAATTAGTATTAGGGGGTCCAGGGAATGGAGCAAGTACAGTTGATATTAATTCCTCTCTCTTTTTAACCATGGAATATTTTAACGGACATAATTATCAAGAATTCAATAATTCGTTTAATTTTGGAAGTGATACTGCTGAGTCCATATCCAACGTTAATGCAACCGGTGAGTACTGGATACAGAATGGCACTTTAATGGCCATTATTACCAATGGTTCTGGCAATCTACAGACTCTCTACACAAGCAATTATATAAGCAACCTTATTTTGGGGCAATCCCTGCAATCGGGTACATTATATGTAAACAATACCCCCTATCAATTTGTCAACGGATCTCTAAATATTACCATAGCACCCAATAAAGGTTCCAACTATTACACCATTTATCTATATGATTCTTCAGGTAATCTCGTATGGCAAAATAACATAACACTGTACCCAGGAGATGTACAAAAATTCTCTCTATACAACGTAACTGTATTCGAAAACGGTCTTCCTACTACAACCAGATGGTGGGTCAATTTGAGTAATAGCCAGACTTTTTCAAGCACGACAAACAAAATCTTTTTTTTAGAGCTCAATGGCAGTTACAGCTATGTAATAAATTCTTCAAGTAACGTGTACACGACAAATCTTAAATCGGGAACATTTACAGTTAAAGGTGGAGCAACAAACATTACAATAACCTTTTCAGTGGGAGGGAAGTATATTTATCCGATCACCTTCAATGCTATCGGGTTAGGAATTAACATACAGTGGTGGGTTAATTTAAGCAATGGGGAGGTTTATACCTCTACGACAGGCAGTGTAATGCTCTATGAACCGAACGGTACATACAATTATACAATAGAAGCGGTCAGCAAAAAATATACCCCTTTAAATGGAACAGGTTTTTTTAATGTAAAAGGCGCGCAGATAACTATCAACGTAACCTTTAAATTCGTATATACGTACACAATACTCATAGTTGAAAGGGGACTACCACTTGACATTCAATGGTGGGTTAATCTAAGCAACGGTGAATCCTTCCATACTTCAAACAATACAATATACTTTATAGAACCGAACGGTACTTACTCTTATAATATAAGTTCATATAAAGAATACATTGCAAAACCATCCCGAGGGAACATTACTGTATCCGGTTCAAACATCAACATGACAATCTATTTTACTTCTGTAGCAACTAAAAACCAAAACATTATTAGCTCTAACAGTGCTGTACTATTATTTTTTGGAGTAATATTTATAATAGTATTAGCAACAATAACCACTCTAGTATCAAGAAAAAAAGAACCAAAGATACAAACAGTACAAAGTAATCCAACACAGTATACACAACCAGTTGATAACATGTATTCATCGCAACAAAATATGCAAAGCAATCAGCAATCTACACTTCCGCAAAATCCCTCCTATTATTATGATGTTACCTGCCCATATTGCCATACACATCTAACTGTCCATGTCGCTTACAAAGGGAAAGCCGTTCAATGTCCGGTTTGCAAACAGATCATAGTACCATAAACAAGTCAACTACCCCCCTGACGGAATGGGCTTGTTGCTGGTCTCCCCTCCATCGAGTGGAGTTTCATTGAACCGCAACGATCGGCTGGTTG
>JBMFVL010000024.1:0-20833 GCA_049966015.1 Thermoplasmata archaeon
TTGCGGTTCAATGAAACTCCACTCGGTGGAGGGGAGACCAGCAACAAGCCCCTTCCGTCAGGGAGGGGTAGTTGACTGATAGAAGCCGTATACCTGAAGGCATGAGTTTTAATTCCCAACTCCCTGACACTATCCATACACCAAGGGGTGTTCAATATATATTGAAGGGGCATATACCACCTCCATGAACTGGTATTCAGATAAGGTTTAGAACTGTATCTCTGCCCCACATAGATCTGGGTAGGTGGTAAGTTGTGTTTCATGTTGCTTTCAATAACCAGTGCATTATGGTTCGGGAAAGTTGCACTCACCAGTGTAAGAAAGTAGATGATATTATTGCACAAAATTAATTTCGTTTCAAAAAGTATAGAGTAAAATTTTAATAAAAAGAATTGGGCAAACCTTAAATCGGCTATATCGTATTATAAGAGCATGAATTATATATCTTTTGGACGTACGGGAATAAAAGTATCCCGTCTGGTTATCGGTAGCTGGTATTTGCCCCATTTAAAAGAATCTAGAAATGGGGTATATCCTGTAGATAAAGATGCCAGTATAAAATTAATAAAAAAAGCATATGACCTTGGCATAAATTTTTTTGATACTGCAGATGTCTACAGAGGGGTATACGATAGAAGTGGAAAAAATCCAGATTTCAGCAGTATTGGAACTTCTGAAAAGATCATAGGTGAGGCACTCAAAGGGTATGATAGGGAATCTTTTGTCATATCCACCAAAGTGATGGGAAGGGTTGGCCCGCTGGTGAATGATTCTGGTTTGAACAGGAAGCATGTTAAAAACGCGATTAAAAAAAGTCTTGAGCGTTTAGGGATGGACTATGTAGATATATACTTCATGCACGCTAATGACAATATAACCTCCTTAGAAGATGCCGTTAAAACAATGAACTTATTAATAAATGATGGTAAAATACTTCATTACGGGGTATCTAATTTTGAAGCTTTTGAAATAACACAGATGTACAATTTTGCTTTCAATAGGGGTCTCGATGTTCCTTCTGCGATACAGGATGAATACAACCTGTTGAACAGGGATATTGAAAAAACCAATTTAGTGGTATCGAACAGATATGATATGGCTTCAATGATATACAGCCCACTAGCACAGGGAATATTGGCTGGCAGGTATCTCAATAAAGGAAATGTCATTAGTAGGAAGGATTACGATCCTAAATTCATTGATGACGTTAATTTTGAACTCAACAATAAAAAAGTGCAGAAATTGAATGAATTAGCTAAAACAAAAGGATATACATGTGCACAGCTCGCTTTATCATGGCTTTTGCACCAAGGTAAATTTATTTTCCCTATTATAGGTATAAGTAATGAAGAACAATTGCTAGATAACCTTGGTGCCATAGATGTTTCTTTGAACAATGATGATTTGAAGGCTATAAGCGAAATATTTCTGTGAGATGTATTATTATGGAGATTGGTATTGTTGGTAAACCTAATGCAGGTAAAAGTACTTTTTTTTCGGCTGTAACAGATACCGTTGTGGATATTGCAAATTATCCATTTACTACCATTGACCCTAACAAAGGTATAGGATATATACGTACTTCATGCCCCCATGTAGATGTTTCTAACCATTGCAATCCTAGAACAGGATTCTGCATGAACAACATTAGATACGTACCTGTAGAATTGGTAGATGTAGCAGGATTGGTTCCAGGTGCCCATGATGGAAAAGGGATGGGAAACAAATTTCTGGATGACCTTAGGGTAGCCAATGGGTTTATACATGTTATAGATTCTTCTGGAAGCACTTCATTAACAGGAGAGGTTGCCTCACCAGGCACCTATGACCCCGTTGATGAAATAAAATTTTTGGAAGATGAACTGGCTTACTGGATAGTGGGCATTATTACAAAAGATATAAAGAAAAACATAAGGAATATAACCATGGGGAATAAAACGGTAGAAGAGTATCTATTTGATAAATTGGCAGGTCTAGGTATTACTATCGAAGACATATTGGCTGCGATGAGGTCTTCTCCTATTGATATCTCTGGAGAAGACAAGGAGGCTTTGTTGACGTTTGCTAAAAATCTGCTTAAAATATCAAAGCCAAGGATCATAGCAGGGAATAAAGCGGATATTGCACCTGAAGAGAATATAAACAGATTAAAAAAATTGTATGGTAATGAATTTTATCCAACAAGTGGGGATTATGAACTTACACTTAAAAAAGCCGCAAAACTCAGGATAATAGAATACTTTCCAGGGAGCGAGGATTTTAAGTATATAAAAGAACCCAGTTCAAATCAGAAAAATGCCTTGGAGAAGATTAGACAGTATCTTGCCATTCATAAATCTACTGGAGTTCAGGAAGTAATTGAAAAAATGATATTTGAAAATATGGATAATGTTGTGGTATTTCCTGTGCAGGATGAAAGCAAATACACAGATTCCCAGGGCAATATATTACCGGATGCCATTATAGTCAAAAGAGGGTCTACTGCAAGGGATCTGGCGTATAAAATTCATACAGACCTAGGAAAAAATTTCATAAGGGCGATAAATGCTAAAACAAAAATGGTTATAGGGCAGAACTACACGGTATCAATGGGGGATGTTATCAAAATAGTATCTAAAAAATAGTTTTTTATACTGTTAATTTATCCTTTTTTGTATGGTAATGCGGATAGGCAGTGAAATAAAAGAATTCCCAGAAGGTTTCAAATGGCTTAACATTGAAAATAAATTAACAAAAAATGATCTCAAAGGTTCTGTGCTTTTATTTGATTTCTGGACTTATTGTTGCATAAATTGTATGCATATGCTTCCGGTACTTTCTAAAATAGAAGAAAAATTCCAGAATGAACCTTTCGTTGTTATTGGCATTCATTCCGCGAAATTCTATAACGAGTCTGTTGATCAGAACATAATGGAAGCGATACACCGGTATGGAATCAACCATCCCGTTATTGTAGATCAGGATATGACCATATGGAATGAATATAATGTTCGGAGCTGGCCAACCATAATGGTGGTAAATTCAGAAGGCATAATCGTGTTCATGGGAGAGGGGGAAATCAAATATGAACAGTTAGAAAAGGTAATAGAGAATACATTGTATGATGATAAACTTCATCATTCATTGAGAATAAGCAAACTCAATATAAAAAAGAAAGTTATGGAACCCCGTAAAGGATTATATTACCCTTCCAAAATTGCATTTTCTCCAGATATGGAATACATAGCAATTTCTGATAGCAGTAACAACAGAGTTGTGGTTACAGATAAAAATGGCGATGTGGTTCATATCATAGGCAATAAAATCATGGGATACAGAGATGGCTATTTTAATGATGCAAGGTTCAATCAACCGCAGGGGATAACCTGGGTAAATAATGAATTGTACATCGCTGACACTGGCAATCATGCAATAAGAAAAGCCAGTTTAGATAAGGGGATTGTTGAAACCATTGCAGGAACGGGTGAAATGGGGGATTTAAATGAAGGCATAAAAAATAATGCAAAGCAAACGCGCTTGAATTCTCCCTGGGATCTTGCATATGGATATGGAAAGATCTACGTTGCGATGGCAGGATATCATCAGATTTGGTATTATGATATTGATAAGCGTTATATTTCCCCCTTTGCAGGTATGGGATACGAGAATCTTTTAGATGGCCCGGTAAAAGAATCTTTGTTCGCACAGCCTAGCGGTATCTCTTTTTACGGCAATGCATTGTATATTGCGGATAGTGAATCCTCTTCAATAAGAAAGATCGATTTGAGGTCAAATTACGTATCTACCATTGTAGGAAAGGGGCTTTTTCACTTCGGCGATGTAGATGGAACTTTTAACGATGCTAGGCTGCAGCATCCGATAGGTATATACGCCTTTGGGGATAAGATTTACGTTGCAGATACCTACAACCATGCGATAAAAGAAATAAATCTGGAGAAAAAAATTGTAAGTACAATTATAGGATACAGAAATAGCGTATGTAAAGTAGATGACCCCCATTGCGATACCCTTTTGCTCTATGAACCCAACGATGTGAAATTGTCTGGAAATACGCTTTATATTGCAGATACCAATAACCATTTGATAAGGATGTACGACCTGGGTAAGAATATATTGAATACCTATCATATCAACGGCTTGGATTGATTTATGAACATGTTGAGTTTGTGCATGTACCTAGCAAATCTTGTAGGTAAGCCACTTCTTTTGTAATATCATTATCCTGATATTTCATGTATGGAACCATTTCTCCGGTATTGATTATTTTTAGGTCTATCAAATGGGGGGATAATGCCCATGCATGTGCTCTCAGTTCTAAATCCTTAACCTTCAATAATTCCAGATATTTTGTTTTGGCTCTGTATATGGCATTCAATCCTATTTTTTCTAGAACAAAGAAATCAACCATATTCCATGCTTTGTACCTGTATTCAATATTTCTGGATTGTAACAATTCATAAAAAGATTTGAAATTCTTTTTTATATTGCTTGCAGACAAGATTCCAGAATAATACATGCTGAATGCAAGGTTCCATGAACTTGTTCTTATCCACAAAACTTTCGAATTCAGCATCATGTAAAAAAAAGATAATTTGCTGTATACTATTTTAAGTAGGGATTTAGGAGATTTATTCTTTATAATGCTTAAGATTCCTGCCCACGCCGGGTACCTTGTTTCCTCATTTTTATGTTCCAATAAAACAGAGAGCTTTTCCATATCTTTTGTATTTATAATCCCACCATCATGTAGTTCCACTACACTGCTCCATGCGTAGACTTTTATCCATAATGTTTGACTTTCCAATAATTCATATAAAAAAGGGAGGTGAGAAATAATACTTTTTTTATTGACCTTATTTATTTTTATATTTTTCCATGCCTCTATTCTCAGCTCTTCTGATAAACAATCAAGGTCTGCTGGCATTTCATCCCTCAACAAATATGCATTTTTCACCAACCTTAATGCTCTGTGGAACGATGTTGCAATCCACTCCAAATTGCGAAATCAAAATGTACCTTAAAACTTCAGCACATATTTCTTCACCCATATTTTGTATGTTGGAACATCCACTGCATTTAGAAATTTCTATTTTTACTTCGTTTTTACCTGTAAATTCTAGTTTCCCCCTTCCAAGAGATTTCCATTTTTCAGATAACTTTTGGAAAAGCTCTTCTTTTGAATTATACTCGATGCCTTTCAGCAGGGTTATTGCAATATTTTTAGATATTAGCTGGACAAAATCTTCAATCGGGATTTTCAATTCGTTCATACTGAAATTGACCATTACAAATTGAATGATTTCATGAAATAGCTGAAAGCTTTTGGGATCGTTTTTAAAGAAGGTTATTGAAAGGTCCTTGCTATCCATTATATCTTTCTCTATCTTTTTTGTATGGAAATTGGTACATTTGGAAAGCAATAAATTGATTATCTGGTTTGTTATATTTATAACCGCTTTGGAATTGGTCCATAAAATCGTTTCATTTTTACTCAATGTATGCAGTGCAGTATCTGAAATTAGGAAGATCATTACTTCAGAATCGTCGATGATGATAAAATTGGAATTCATTACGTTTACACAATGGTATAGAGTACCTATTTCATCGAATTTTTTTGCATTTTCATAGTTGGTATCACAAACTTCAGTAACAAAATAAATTTTTACGTTATCCTTGTTTTTCAATTCCAGTGAACTGATATATTCTGTAATCCTGTAAAGATTGTATTTGGTTGTTACTATCTTTATGTTTTTTTTGGCTTGCTCAATCTTCATTTTTATAAAACTATCAATGGAGCTTCTACCTTCGATTATTCTGATTTTTTCTTCTTTGCCAGTTATATCCTCAGTGGGTTTTGCAAAACTCCATAATTTCTGTAGTTCTTCTTTGTTTTTATTGATGTTGTTCAGCTGTTCCTTGACTTCATTGGTTAATATACTTACCACATTCTTTAAAGGCATCGCTACAAATTTCATTGGGCGTTCGATGGTTGATTCTAGAATTCCTCTTTTTTCCAGAGATTGTAATACGCGGTATGTATTCACCCGCGGTATTTTGGTTTTAACAGATACTTCAGAAGCCGTTAATGGACCATAAAGAGAAAGTGTAAAATACACTTTAGCTTCGTCATCTGAAAATCCAATATTTTTTAAATATTGGATTATAGTTTCGTTGCTAACAGGGGAACTTTCGTTGCTTAACATATCTACTAACCAGATTATGAACTCAAGAGTATAAAAAGATATCATGTTTACACGGATCGTTAAACGTTGGATTAAACATTAATTTTCCAATTTTTAGATGTATTCATCATACGATGGACATCATATTATTCAAACAGATATTAAATGCTAGTACGTTTGTAACACAACCTCAAACTTTCCCCATAAATTACAAATACAGTATTGATGTTATAATCTCTAATGGACAATGTATTGAAGATTATTTCTGTAATATTATTGTTTTCTATTATACTTGTGGTATTCGCAACCACGGTTCCTCAAAACAGGGGAGCATATGAAAAAACATTAATAACAAATGAAAAAAGTTATGACGTGTATTTTTTTGAAATGGGATTGCCAAATAATACAAACTGGAGTGTAACAATGAACAATACAACCAGATATAGCACTAGCAATTATATTGTGTTTTCCTTTTCGAACGGTACATATAGATATACAGTAAATTCAGTTAAAGGATACTACGCCAATACATTCCATGGTACAGTATCCGTTAAAAACAGTAATGTTTCTGTTGTGGTTTATTTCCAACCAGTTACTTCGAGTATAAATTATTTCTATGGAAGTTTTCTTTTTTATTTTTCTATTATTTCCGTAATTTTAGTTAGCATGGTTATAATTTTGGTTATGAGGTTCACTTTAGGTAAAAATGATTCGCTGAACTATACAACCAATGTTAGCGGTGTTAAACCGTCTCCTGTGCAGGGCAGTTTCTCCGATACCCATCCAATGAATAACGTTGTAAATCCTCCTCCCCAAGGCGTGGTTGCCAATGCCATTCCCCCACCTGGTGTACAGGTTGAATTTCATTTCCAGCAAAACGTGGCACCGAAGCAAGAATACATTACCTGCCCCAGATGCGGCTACATAAATTTATCTGACCGTAAAAAATGCGACCACTGCGGGGAAACTTTATCCAAGTGAGGGATTGTTTAAGATATTTTATAAATACTTATAATACTTTATAGATTAAATCTAGGTGATTAAATATGGATATTGATTTGGCATCTTTAAGGAAAGGTTCTGAACTCATTAAAAGGGGCTTTGCAAAAATGCAGAAAGGCGGGGTAATAATGGATGTAACAAATAAAGAGCAGGCCAAGATAGCAGAGGATGCCGGGGCTGTTGCAGTAATGGCGTTGGAAAGGGTACCTTCAGACATCCGTTTGGAAGGGGGTGTCGCGAGAATGGCTGATCCTCTGAAAATTAAAGAGATTATGGAAGCTGTGTCCATACCAGTGATGGCAAAATGCAGGATAGGCCATTATTCAGAAGCGATCATTTTGCAGGAAATAGGTGTGGATATGATTGATGAATCAGAGGTTTTAACCCCTGCAGATCCTTTTTACCATATAGACAAGCATGATTTTACAGTACCTTTTGTTGCCGGTGCACGGGACCTCGGTGAAGCTCTCAGAAGAATACAGGAAGGTGCAGCAATGATCCGTACTAAGGGTGAAGCGGGAACGGGGAATGTAATAGAAGCAGTAAGGCATATGAGAACGGTCATGTCTGCAATAAGGTCTCTTAAAGGCATGTCGATAGAAGAACTTGTTGGATATTCCAGGGAAATAAAAGTACCGCCTGAACTTGTTATAGAAACTGCCAAATTGCAGAGATTGCCTGTTGTCAATTTCGCTGCTGGCGGGATTGCAACCCCTGCAGATGCTGCCTTGATGATGTATCTTGGAGCAGATGGTGTCTTTGTTGGTTCAGGCATATTCAAATCAGAAAATCCTAAAAAGGTAGCAGAAGCCATTGTAAGGGCCGTAACCAATTACAAGGATCCCTCTGTATTGCTGGAAGTATCTACAGGTCTGGGAGCTGCTATGAAGGGGTTAGATATTGAAAAGATCCCCAAGGAATCTTTGTTGCAAACCCGTGGGATCTGATTAACTTTTTACTTTATTTTTCAACAGTTCCAGATAATATACGCTGTTCAGGGAAGAATATATTTCATATGCCTTGTTGTAATACTCCATGGCTTTTTCTTTATTACCATATTCTTCATATATCCTTGCTATGTTATTTGCAGCATTTGCGGTAATTTCAGGAACGTTAAAGTTCTTTATAACTTCGAAAATTTTATTGAGTTCATCATTATTGGGGGCATTACCTTTTTTTATAGATATGTGCGCACGGTTTATCTGACAATATGAATTTATGATCTTATCCCCTATCCATGAGGATATTTTGAATGCTTTTTCGTTCAGATCGTTAGCGGTATCATAATCACCTAACATTACATATACATAGCTCATATGGTACAATGCCCATGCCATCAAATCACTTTTAGATATTCTCGATGCTATTTGGTATTCCATTTCATGCATATCTAAAGCTTTTCTCCAGTCCTGGAGTAGGGAATATAAGCTCCCCAAATTGTTGTAAACACGCCCCAACTCGGGAGAATCGCCTTTACTCGACAGATAATTGAGTGCTGTTGTGTAATACTCTAACGAACCGGCTATATTCCCGGCGGATAAATTGATGTTCCCGAGATCAATTTGCAAGCTTGCAATCATGGATTCATCTTTAATAGAAGTGGCAATTTTCAGGGCATCGTTGTAATATTTTGCGGCGTCTTTTATTTTACCTTCTCTCCATAGAGAATATCCCATACCGCGCATTGCACTTATTACCAACTCAGGCTGGTTTATATTCAATGCGTTTTCTAAAGCTCTTTCGAAGGATTCCTTGGCATTTTGATGCAGATTCATTGCTGCATAAACTTCCCCTTGCTTTATGAGGGATTTGATTTTTCTTATATCTTTATCCATAACCACAGGAAGGAGCATCTGCTCTACTGTTACGCTCAGTGCATTTTCCCACATGGAACAATACTTATAAGCTTCCCCTAACCTTTCCATTAAAATATATTTTTTATCTGCATCTAAATCCTCATTCAGGGTTTCAATGCATTTTTTGTAAAGGTTTATTACTTCAGGATAGGCATACTTTGATTTGGCAATATCCCCTGCTGCTAATACATATTTATATCCATTTTCTGCGTCTCCACTTTCAAGGTAATGGTATGCAATTTTGAACGCTTTTTCCATATTATCTAGAGGAGCCTTTTCAAGAGCTATAGCGTATTGCTTGTGCAATTCCTTTTGTATTGATGCAGGCATTTCAGATAAAACCACTTCCCTTATTTTTGCATGGAAGAATCTATAATGTTCCCTTCTTTCCCTTATGAACTGGAGGTCAATCAATTCTCTGATATCTTCCAGTAAAGAATATCTGTTGTCTTGAATAAATATTTCAATATCGCTAAGGTTAAATTCCAATCCGACGATAGCTGCTATTTCCAGTATTTTCATTTTTTTCTTGTCCAATTTGTTTATACGGTATTTAATTATATCATAAATTTTCTGGGGTATTGTTGCATGTGTATGCCCTTTTGAAAAGGTTCCTTCTTGCTGATAAACTTTAATGAGTTCTATTAGATAAAAAGGGTTCCCCTCTGATTCTTCATATATGTTGTTGACGATGGTATTATCGATATCTTTATTTAGAAGCCCTTTGGCTAATTTTATTCCGTCCTCTAACTCAAGGTGTTGCAAAATAATTTTTGTTACGTTAGGTTCCCTGCTTAAAAGACCTATTGTCTCTTTAAGCTTGGAGTTATCTACAACTTCTTCAGTACGGTACGTTCCTGCAAAGAAAATGGGCTTGTTTAATATCCTTGGAACCATGTATTGTATGAAATCTAGAGAGGTTTCATCTGCCCACTGAAGATCATCTAGGCATATCATCACCGGATTGTTCTTTGCTATTTCAAAGATGTTATGGAGGATGTAATTAAAAATCAGGTCTCTACCAGCCCCTGTGCTTACACCCCATTCTTTTCCGTTATAGGCAGGATGATTTATAAGTTTTTCAAGATATACCCTAGCTTCTTTAATCTGGGTTATATCACCATTCCAGTTATCGATCACTGTTTTGTACTGCTCTTCAATAATCCTGAGGGTGTTTTTAGCATCTTCCTCCAACAGGCCGTTTTCTTTTCCATGTAAAACAAAAATCAATCCTATTTTATTCTTTTTGATTGAGTAAAACCTTACGTTTTCAAAATCCATACCAGATATGTCATACTCCGAAGAGGAAGATTTCACATTTATACTGGTATGTACAAAATTGAATATTATCTCATACATTGAGGTTAGCAATGATGGGTCTATTCGGGAATCTGATTTTTCAATTTTTGTTATGAGTAATCCAGAAGGGCCGATAAAATAAATGGCTTCTATTTCAGGAGAGATTATAGATGTGTTAATAGGATTGGGGGAAATCGTGCCAAAGGCATCCTGGAAAGGGCTTAGAGGTGTTAGTGGGGTATGGTTACACTTTCCTAAAAAGGGTTTTATTCCTAGGGCAGGGGAAGTTCTGATCCCTTCATATAATATTTTACTTTTTCCAATTCCACCTTCCCCGCCTATCAGAACCATACTGCCTTCATTATTGATAGCCTTTTTTAAACCTTCCAGTATAATGGAAAACTCTTTAACCCTGTCCACTAAAGGAGGAGAGGGAGGTAATTTGATTCCTTGAATGTCCATGTTAATCCATGTTAAATTAAAATTAAAATAAGATTATATTTTTTACTATAAGATTTTAACGGATATGATCCAATGTGAATGACCCGATGTTTATAGACTTCCTTGTAAATGTGAAGTTTATGGGCGCCCTGGACTGCACATCAGTTATGCCTTTTATAGAGAAAAATGTTTTTAGATTCTCTATTTTAATGGCAATTTCACCATCCATCATATGGTTTAAGGTTTGTATATCAGAATCTGCATGTACACCAGTTTCAACCAAATACATGGAAACGGCATTTTCAATCTTTCTTTTTCCAGCAAAAGGCTGGAGGAATTTAAATGCCTCTGTTGGACTGCTGATTGTTATTAAAGTAGTCAGGGACTCGAATATTAGCCTATAATAGGGATGCTTTTCTTTTAATTCTGCTGTTATGCTATCCACTACCCTGGAAAGGGTAGCGAAATCGTTCTGCTTTTCAAGGTAAATGGCGTAATTTGCTGATATTTCCTCACCTTTTACTGTTTTGGTATACATGTCTACATATCTTACTAGTTCCATAGAATGATATTGCTGGTAGGTAGGTACTATATAAGACATATCCGCTGAAAATTGCTGAATTGTCTTGTCTGTTAGAATTACTACCGCAGGGATTCCCTTTTTCAATCCCTCTAAAATAAAAGTGTTTAAAAACATTTCTTTTCCTGAATGGGCAGGACCACTTATCAGAACGTTAGATCCCATCGGGATACCCCCGTACATCAGGTCGTCTAGCCTCAGAATTCCTGTTTTAACTTTCTGTTCCTTTACTTCGAATGCTTTCTCAGCCTCATTCATTTTGATTTCTTCTCCCACCAAGCCTTTTTCTTTATTTATTATTTCCTGCAGCCTTGCATTGACGTATTTTTCTCTTGCCTTGAGCTCTTCTTCTTTCTTTATTACCTCGTTTTCCATATCTTTCAGTTTTTTGCTATACTGCAAGCTATCTAGACTTACATTTGCTTTTTTAGCTTCCTCTAAACTGTATTCCATGCTCTTTTTGTCTTTGTCCAATTGTTCTTCTCTTTTTCTAAGATCTTCTGTCCATCTATTGATTTCATCCTGTTTTGATATTAGCAATTCATTGATCTTTTTATTTTCTTCTTCCAGTTTTATCAATTGATCTTTTAAACGTTCATTTTCGTTTTTCAGGTTGTTAATCGATTCTTCATAATTGAGATATTTACTCATTTTTTCATCGACAGTTGTATCCAGTGTTTGCCTGTCCATTGAAAGCAGTTTTATTTTCTCCTGCAAACTTGTATTTTCAGCTTTCATTTTTTCAATCGTTTGCTCGTACTCGCTTATTTTTTTCTTCATTTCCTGATTATCTAAAAGCAAGGTTTTAGCCAACTGGCTGCTAGAAGATACTGCCTGTTCATTTCCAGAAGATAAAACAGATTCCTTTAATTTTTTAAGTTCCTCATTTAATTTGTTGAATTCTTCTTTTATTTTGTTGTTTTCCTCTATTAAAGCTTTTTCTTTCTCTTCGAATTTTTTATTTTCCTGTGCGCGTATATACCGTATAAGGGCTATACTGCCTGCCATCAATTTTTTCATTTCAGCTTCAAGATTCTTTCTCTTTATCGTTTCAGATTCCAGTTCCTTTGCTTTTTGTACATTGTCTTCAATAATTTTCATAGGGTTCAGTTCATTGGTTTTCATTTGATCTGCATATTTTTTAAGTATGTTAAATGCAGCTTCCTCCCTGATTTTTAAAACCTCTAGGTCCTCCTGGGAAATCTGTTTCTTTTTTATTATAGGTGCCTGGACATTGGATTTGTCATTGATCCATTGATCGATGCTATCAATATCCCCTTCTACCCATTTGGAAACAACATCTTCTACCTGGACGTCTTCTTCCTTGATTTCCTTTGATTCATCTTCATTTTTCTTCTGTACGCTTTCCTTTTCAGCTTCATCTAACCATTTTTTCATTGTTTCGTCAAGTTCTATACTGGTAGTACCGTCTAAAGAAACATCTGTTGAATTTACTGCATCACTTTGGGATATAATTCTTTCGGCTTCCAGAGCAGGTATTCCCAACCCCACTAGCTGATCTTTTTCAGCCTTCGCTAAACTAGATATAGTGCTATATCCAGAATCCACTAATATCTCTGCATTTATCCTTGAAATGCCAAAAAGGTCTATGAACATTTCAATGATTTCTTCCCTATTTTTTATGTTAACTGAATCTGGCATTTAATTTTCACCACATGAAACTTTAAACAAATACCTGTTTACAGGTATAGTATCTATTATGTTTTAGATATTTAACATTTATTAGTTTAATCTGATTATGCCAATTTACATGATATATACAGATTACCGGTAATATATCACAATACCATGACGTTTCCTTCGCTTGCCCATTCTACATTTTTTTCAGAAATGTTTCCTTTTTCATCTAAAAAACCAAGATAATATCCTAAGGTTGAAGACATTATAGCCTTATTTGGGCCATTGTTATATTTAAGCAATTTATAGTATATACTATCTTGTAACTCAACTTTGTATTTGGAATAATAGCAGATATAGTCATTGCCCTCCCTGTTAACAACAAGGCATATAAGGTTTAAAAAAGCAGATGGATCATTTTCATTGACAAACTCTGTTGCTTTTTTGAGTCTATCTATAAAATTCCCTTCCAGTTTTTCTACATACATGGAAAATGTTTCCGTATCGGAGATATTCTTGAGGGCATTGTTATCCATCCCCATATTTTTTGCAATTTTTGATTTATCAAGGTGACCATTATGTGCTATATACGCAATTTCTTTACCGTTTATATGTATAATGAAAGGATGGGAATTAAACGGCCCCATTTTAGGTTCGTTTGGAGAGGATAGCCTTGCGTGGAATAACCCGTAATAATTGCCTTTCTTTTCATTGAAAAAAGTCTGTATATTATTACTGCTCAATGGAGTGGTATACCTGATGTATTCTTCACTTTCCCTGTTGATTAAAACACCACCCCACCCATCTTTATGAGCCTTGTTTTCTTTAAAAACATCTTTTCTGGATGATTCGTATAGGGATTTTATCATTCTTTTTCCAAAGTCAACATTCCCGTTGTATCCAAACATTCTACACATGCATTAATTAATTTGTTTTTAATATTTAAAGTTTATAAATATTATGAAAATACCGTTATCATGTTTACAACCACTTTCATTTTAATACATAAATAAAACATGATTCATATAAATTTCATATTATTGAAAAAAGTAGATTTTGTATATCATTTAAGTGCATTTACTTTTTTGCAACCCAGCAAAGCCTTGTTGTTTAACCGTAACATGGATCTTGTGATAACAGGAACATGGACTGGTAAGGGCTTTGAAAAATCAAGAAAAAGGATAAATATTCAAACATACTTTAATTTTTTCAAGTTTACTTGAGGTGAATTAAATGAATGAAATAAAAGAAACAAAAAAAGAGAGCTATTTCACAATGATAGAGGAATATCTAGGAAGGGAAGATATTAGCAGGCACAATGCGAATTTGATATATTCTTTGCCTTCCATGTCCGGTATTTTATCGGGGCATGCACAAAAGGAATATTACCTGCATGAAATATTGTCAGAGGATGAGAGAAAATTGCATAGAGAGGGATGGTGGTATAACCATCAAATGAGTCAGCTTAGCCCCTACTGCGCTGGTTTTTCTGCCATGGATATAATGAAGTACGGATTGCAATCGTTGAACAATTCCTCAATAAAATCAAGACCTCCCAGGCATTTAAGAACCTTTCTGGACCTAAGCGCAAATTTCATTCTGAAAATAAGTCAGGAGGTATCGGGAGCGGTTGCATTGAACGATTTAACCTCAGTTGCAGCAGCCTATGTATGGTATGAGAGGGATGTGTTGAACAAAAACCTTTCCTATGATGATATAAAAAATGCTTTTCAGTCTTTTATTTATAATGTAAACCTTGATTTTAGAAGTGGCAATTCTCCTTTTACCAATGTAACGATTACCATCGGTGGGCCTGCACCGGCATTATCCAAGGAACCTGTATTGATCGGAAATAACAAGTTTAGTGTTGATGTCATGACTTTTGATAAAATACCCAGAAAAATATACGATGAAGTTAACAAAGCCTTATTCGAAATAATGGCAGAGGGGGATGCAGAAGGTAAGCCCTGGACTTTCCCCCTTATTACATTGTACATAACGGATGACTTTGACTGGGAAAGTGATACATTTAATAACCTGCTTGAATTAATGGATCAATTTGGAGGGATATACTTTGAGAATTATTTGAGCGCACCTTTCAATAGCCCTAAATGGAAAAGCAAAATAGACAATTTGGAAGAACGTAACCCGAGTTTGCAGAGGTCCTTCTGTTGCAGGTTTCAGGTGGATTTAAAAGAACTTACCAAAGTCCCACATACAGGTTCTATTTTCGGTAATGTTTCCGGTGTTGGGTCTGTGGGTGTAATATCTATAAATTTCAATCGATTATGCTATCTTCATAAAGGAGATTTAAATTCACTTTTGAAGCATATGGATGAATTGCTTAACCATGCAAGAAATGCGCTTAACAAGAAAAGGAAGTTTATATTAGAGCATGTTGAGCTGTATCCTACCTTTTTTTATTACGTTGATAAATCCTTGCATACCTACTTTAATACAATATCTTTAGGAGGGGGTCACGAAGGTCTTATTAATTTTGGAATACAGGATGGGCTTTTGAGCGAGGAAGGGATGGATATTGCAAAGAAAGTATCTAAACATATATTGGATAAACTTGCAGAATTTCAAAGAGAAGATGGCATCCCGTGGAATTTCGAATTTGCACCTATGGAGACTGCAGCCAGCTATCTTGCAAAAAAAGATCTGGAATTTGTAAAAAAGATCGATGAGAATTCAAAAATTTTTGTTTCGGGTACGCCTGAAAGACCATTTCTAACCTCAGGATTCCAGCCACCTTATTCATGTAAGAGCCTATCCAAGCTTGTTTATGTTTCTGCGCATACACAGAACTATGCTACAGGTGGATCTGTATTGCATATTTTCATGGGTGAAAAAACAGGTTCAGATACAAAAAAGAAAATGGTAAAGGCAATGTTTTCGAATTACCCTGTTAAGTACATAACATTGACACCTACCTTGACTATATGCAACAAATGCAGGCACAAGTCCGTAGGGGAGCATTTGACATGCCCTGTGTGTAAAAGTAATGATACAACAGTATATTCCAGGGTAATTGGGTATTTCAGACCGATTGCAAGGAAAGTCAGTGTAAAAGATTCTATGCAGGGGTTATATGAAGGAGAAGAAAACATATGGCAGGATTCCAGGAGGGCAGACTGGGCATCGAGAGGCATTTTAAGCGAAGAAGAGATCAATTCATATCTGAGGGACCTTTAAATGATTGATAATTATCCAGATATAGCAGGGTTGCTGACATCGACCATAGACCATCCCGGCCGGGTTTCATTGAATATATATCTGCCTTACTGCAATTATCATTGCATTGGGTGCCATAATAACGAAATTGCAAGGGGCATATTTGAAAGGGTTCCATACAAAAAATTGTACTGGGAACTTGAAAATAATTTTATTGCCGAGATGGTAATCATTACTGGAGGGGAACCTACCTTGCACATGGATAAACTTTTGGAGTTGATAAAATTGATAAAATCAAAGAGGAGTGATCTTGTTATAAGAGTGGATACGAATGGTTCTAATCCAGATGTCATGAGAAAGATCTATGATTATGTAGATGGCTTTGCTATAGATATAAAATCTCCGCCCTTTGAAATTAAAAAATACGAATATACTGTTAGAGCACATTATAGTATGGATAACCTTGTCAGGTCTGTTGAAATAGCCTCGGATAAAGAATATACAATATACCGCACAGTAAAATACCCATGGCTTTTAGATGAGGATATTAATAAAATAAAAAATTTTGTAAAAGAGTATGGAAGAGATAAACCACATTATGTAAATCCGTACTACGAGGTAAAAGATTCCATGGATGAAAAACTTGTTGGGAACTCAACAGATAAAGAAACAGTATCAATGGCTTCATATTTAATTTGAGGTTAATATTGTAAACTACATTTATATTTTCACTCTTGGCAGTTTAATATTCTTTACTGCCAATCTAAATTTCATCTTTTTATCCATATATTATATATGAGAATATTTTTATTTACATATTAATATTATATCTTTTTTCTTATCTATATCCACAAAAAAATGGGCTCAGCCGGATTCGAACCGGCGACCTTCACCGTGTCAGGGTGACGTCATGCCACTAGACTATGAGCCCAAAAAATCCATAAAAATCAAAATTTTTAAAAAGTTGTTTAACTTGCGTAGTAATCTTCGTTGTATGGTTCAGGTTTAAGACCTTTTCTTGTACGGATCTCAGCCACTTTGGCAGCAGTAATTTCCTTTGGAACTATTTCGAATCCCATACTTTCTGTGCTCCACAGCACCTTACCAGCAGTTGCACTTCTTATAGCGTCGGAAAATCCAAACATTTCCGCAACCGGTACCTTGGCAGTTATTGTACTGTAATCCCCTACAGTGTTAAGATCTAGAATTTCACCCCTCCTTTTCTGTAGTTCTCTAGTTACTGCACTCACTAGATCCTGGGGAGTATTTACAATTACCTTTTGTATAGGTTCAAGTAGGACCCTGTTACCCTGACACATTGCACCGTATATGGCGCTCCTTACTGCAGGTATAACCTGTGCTGGACCTCTATGTATGCTGTCTTCATGAAGCTTGGCATCTACTAACTTTACCTTTACACCGCTTACCTTTTCGTTGGCTAATGGACCTTTAGACATTGCTTCATCGAAGGCATCAAGGCACAGTTCCATGGTTTCATTGAGGTTCTGGATACCTTTGGTAAAATCTATGAATATGTTATCGTTAACTACATCCTGGATACCCTTGGCTTCATCTCTGTTCATACCTGCTTCAACCATTTTGTTTACAATGGTTTTGATATCCTTGAATTTCCTTCCCTGTGGAATAACGCCCTCTTTTATAAGTGCCTTGATGGAATCCTCTAACGGGGATACTTCTATGTAGAACCTGTTGTGTTTGTTGGGGGATTTACCTTCAAATGGACCACCGACCTTGGTTACACACTCCCTGTATACCACAATTGGCTTTGAAGCTTCTATCTGCACTTTGTGGTCGTTTATAATTCTGTACATGGTTATTTCAAGATGCAGTTCACCCATGCCGGACAGTAAATGCTCCCCTGTTTCATTGTTTATTTCAACACGTAACGATGCATCCTCCTTTGCTACCTTTTTCATTACTTCTATGAGCTTTGGAAGGTCTTGGGTGCTTTTGGGTTCTATGGCGACTGTTACCACAGGTTCAGATAGATGTACAATATCCTCGAAGGGTTCCATGTCCGGTACTGTTGACAGAGTTGTCCCTACGATCGTATGCTCAGCACCTACAACAGCTGCTACATTCCCTGCAATCGCTTCGTTAACTATTAGCCTTTCTGGACCCATAAACAAATTAACTTGCTGGATCTTTTCCTTTGTTTTTGTACCTGCAATGTAGAGTTCCATACCTTTGGTTAATTTGCCACTGAATAATCTGCCCGTTGCTATTTCACCTGCGTTGGGATCTATGGTAATATCCGTTACCATAAAAGCGGTTTCACCGTCATGCCTGCAGTTGAGCATATCCTGCCCAATCTTGCTGTTAATGTCACCGTGCCATATGTTAGCAATCCTATATTTCTGTGCTTCACGTGGGCTTGGGAGATGTTTTACTACCATATCAAATATTACATCGTTTATCTTTGCCCTCTTTCCTATTTCCTTTGATTCACCCTTTATGGAAAGGTCGTAAATATCCTTGAATGTAATATTGGTTTTTTGCATGTAAGGCAGGGAAAGTGCCCAGTTCTGATAAGCAGAACCAAATGCAACGCTTCCATCCTCAACTTTCACATACCATTTATCTTTGAATTCCGGTGGAGCCATTTTATATATCAATTCGTTAACTTCACCTATTAATTTTGTGAACCTCTCCTGTAACATTTTGGGTGTAAGCTTAAGTTCATTGATTGCTCTATCTACTTTGTTTATGAAAAGTACTGGTTTAACTTTCTCCTTTAAAGCCTGCCTGAGAACTGTTTCGGTCTGGGCCATGACACCTTCTACTGCACATACCACTACAATTGCTCCATCTACAACTCTCATTGCCCTTGTAACATCCCCGCCAAAATCTACATGACCAGGGGTATCAATTAGATTTATAAGATATTCTTTGTTGTTGTAGCTGTGTACAATAGATACATCTGCATTATTTATAGTTAATTTTCTTTCCTGCTCCTGTTCATCATAATTAAGATACAGTTGCTTTCCTGCTTTTTCTTCAGATATCATTCCAGCTGCTGCTAGAAGGTTATCGCTCAACGTTGTTTTTCCATGATGTATATGTGCAACTATTCCAATGTTCCTTATATCATCTATTTTATACATCATATTTGGTATTTTATTTACTAAATCTTCTCGTAAATGTCCCATAATATCACCTTAAAAAAAATTATATTTACCTTGCAGAACTTGCTATCCTCTCTATTTCAGACTTCTTTGCAACTGCAAATGAATTTGGATCCCCTTTAGAAGCTAAAATTATTTCATTGGCTAATGCATGAGCAATACTGTTGTTTTTGTTTTTTGGTGCTTCGATAGCACCCTTAACGATATTCCTTATTGAAACGCTTACCCTTCTGTATACGGAAGAATCAACTGCTTTAGGTACTGACACACCACCGTATTGTAACCTCGTTATTTCTTCTTTAGGAGAACTTTTTATGATTGCGTCAACAAAAACCTGTATAGGGTTGGTTTTCGTCCTTTCATAGATAATATCGAAGGCATCCCTTACCACTTTATAAGCTTTCATTTTTTTGCCTGTGTATTTCCTAGACTTCATCATTGTATTAATCAATCTTTCTACAATGGAAACATTCATCTTTCCAAAGGGTTTGTTAGAGTACACACCAGACGAATCTATAACAAACTTGGGTTGCAAATTTATGTAGGGCTTCATGCCTTCTTCTCCTACAATAACCCCTTGATATGAATATTTTCCAAACAACAAAAACTGGAAGGAATCATTTCCAGAGCCTTCGTTAGATGTTGGAGTTTTTTCTGCTGTTTCTACAACCGTTGATGCATCTTTTTCTGACATATTCTTTACCTCACTGGCTTTTCTTTTCTACCTTTAACAAGTTCTCTTAATGAAATGTTATTGACCTTGGTTACCTTGTATCTAACACCGGGAATATCTCCATAAGATCGCCCCATTCTTCCCCCGATGCCTTCAACCAAAACTTCGTCGTGTTCATCTATAAAGTTTATGGCACCGTCACCTACAGCAAATGCTGTGATTTGCCTGCCATTTTTTATAAGCTGGACTTTAACACATTTTCTTATAGCAGAATTGGGCTGTTTTGCTTCAATTCCAACTTTTTCTATTACTATTCCCCTAGCTTGTGGAGAACCTTCAAGTGGATCAGACTTGTCCTTTAAATGAAGAACCCTTCTCTTATAGTATCTGCTGCTCCATTTTCTTCTCTGCTTTAACTTCAATAGCTTCCTTCCTGCAAACATTCCCGGCGGACTCATTCTATAACCTCTTTAATCATTCACAACACAATGGATTTACATATATTAATTTTTTTGCAATGTTCATGCTTTGTAGAAAAGATTTGTTGAGGTATTTAAGATAATCGTAGGATTGCTGACATATTTTAGCGTACTTTAAAAAGGAGGATTCTGCCATTTATTTTATTTGTCTATGGTTTGTTTTTCTCAGTATTAGCCCTTAAAAAAGATTTCATCCAGTAATTAGTTAATGAGTATTTTTATATCTACTTTGGATTTCTACAACTATATCACTTATAATTAAAATTTCTCCAAACTTTTTATCTTTTATCTAACGTGAGCGGGAAGACCCCTCGACTTGGCAAGGGGATGAAAGCGTAACATTAATAATCTACTATGCAA
>JBMFVL010000025.1:0-18852 GCA_049966015.1 Thermoplasmata archaeon
AAAATGGCATATTTGGATCCATTTTACTCGCTTTAACTGCGTCGTTTTCAGCGATATTCCTTATCAAAGTATTTAAAGAACTTGCAGCACCACTTATTGAATTTATTGTTGAACTGCCATTTTGTTGTGCCCTGTTCATCAATGAATTTGTAGAGTATACATAGATTATAGCAAATGATGATAATACCAAAATAAGCACAGCTATTATAGAAAAAGGAATCGTAGCCAATTTTGTTTTTCTTCCGTTTAGCATAATAGCCCCTCATTTACTAGATATATAAAGTTGAGACAATTAGTATTTATATTTTGTTGGATAAATACCACCAAAACTTTAGCATCTGGCTTATGCACAGTAGTATTATATATAATATAGCCAATATAGCATAGGTTTAACTTAAAATTTTAATAAAATCCAGTTAAAATTGACATAAAATATAGAAAAACATAGACTTGTTCATAACATAAAATAGGTTATAGCAATTTGAGAGTACCCGTGATTTTGTCAAGTATCTTTTCTTCATCTGGACCTATGCCTATGCATGTTATTGTTCCAGGTTCTAGTTCAGTAAGGCCCCTATCAGATATTATTGAATACTGTACGTTCAGCTCTTCTGCTTTTTTGGATATCAGATACAACTCATCTAAACTGCTGACCTTGACAACAACTTTTTTTTGTCCTTCGAATATCCAGTTATCTAAAATTTTTTTATTTTTACTGTAATTTTTCAATACCAATTCTACAGCTGCATGTGCAACCTGCGCAGCAGTTTTACCTATGGACATTGAGATATCAGACCTTACTGCAATAACCATTTTGTAATTCATTTTATTCCTTTATTATCGTTGTTCCTGCTTTCCCCTCAATAGCGCTTTCTAAATGCATGATATCAGTAATTATTACCTTTTCACCATCGTTATTCAGGAAATTTATAGCTGCTTCTACCTTGGGTTTCATACTTCCGTCTGGAAAAATCCCCTGGTCGTATAGCCCTTTAATACCTTTCAGATCTATTTGGGATATTAATTTTTCATCTGGTTTTTTGAAATTCAAATACACACCATCTACATCTGTAACGATAATAAACGTTTTTTCACCTATTGCTGTTGCCAACCTTGAAGCGGCAAGGTCTTTATCGATTACGGCTTCAACACCCACATAGCGATTGTTTTCTACAATAACAGGTATTCCTCCACCACCAGCTGCAACTATAATTTCTTCTTGATTTGCTCCACCAAAAATGAGCTTTCTTAGTACATTGATTTCTACAATACCAATAGGCTTGGGAGAAGGCACGACACGCCTCCATCCACCCCTTGCCTTGTCTTCTTTCATTACCCATTTTTTAGTTTTCTGCAAAACTTCTGCCTCTTCCATTGTATAATATTTTCCTATCGGTTTGGTAGGATTGCTGAATGCAGGGTCGTTTTTATCTACAATAACCCTTGTCAAAATTGAGATAGCATGTTTGTTCAGCCCCAATTCACGGAAATCGTTATCCAAGCTATTGGCAATAAGATAGCCTATTTCACCTTCAGATTGTGCATTGCACACATCGAGAGGAAAGGGAGGAAATTCTTTAGCCATGGTTTCTGATAGTGTTAGTAACCTACCTACCTGTGGACCATTTCCATGTGCAATTACAAGGTCATATCCCGAACTTACTAATTCGGCAAGAACCTTGGTAGTGGATGAAACGTTGGATCTTACTTCTTCTATTGTACCTTTCTGACCTGCTCTCAACAGGGCGTTACCGCCCAAGGCAATTACAGCTGTTTTCATATAAAATACACTTAGAATGGTATGTTTACAGGCAATATATTTTTTTCTTTTGTATATTTTATGCCTTCTTCTACAGCAAACTTGTTTAGAACCATGTATTTATTTTTTGTGCCAGTATAGAAGTGATTCAATACTGGATCTATATTGCTTTCCTTCATCTTGAATATAGATATCATTGCACCGTATACAATTGCATTTTGGGCTACTTTGGTATCATTGTACATTTCGCCTATTTCTTTTGGCAAAATGGATTTAAGATTATCCGCCATGTCTGTTGAGGGTATAGGCACAACATTGATATCGTTTCTTCCTATTTCTCTGTTAATTATAGATGTGTTGTATATCAAAGTGCCTTTTTCTTTAAGCAATGGTACGAAATCCATAGAAGGCCCATTCATTACAACTAATATATCTGGGTTTATAATCATGGGAGAGTCTATATTATTTTTGGATATGATAACATAGCACCTTACTTTTCCACCTCTTGTTTCCGGACCGTAAGAGGGTGTATAGACTACGTGATATCCGTCCAGCATCCAGTGGTATGCCAAAAAATTCCCCAAGTCAAGTACACCCTGACCTCCTTGCCCTGATAAAAATATTTCTAATTTTTTCATTTTTAACACCTTTTTATAGATTTATTTTTTCACTTATTTTTTCACCTATTGCTTTTCTATATTGAACTTATCAACATATGTGCCTAGTGGGAAATAAGGCTGTATTTTTTCTACTGAATAACGCTTTGCATCCAGTATACTCATTTTCCAGTTTACTGAACATGTTGATAGGATTTCAACAAAGGCATAACCGCCCATTTGCTGCACCTTGAAAGCATTTTCTATTGCCCTGTAAGCTTCTAGCACATTCTTAACCACGTACCCTTTTTCAGGATTTTTCTTGTTTTCTTCAACCACCATAGAAACTCTTTTTACGTAGGATGCACCCTCAACCCTTTGCAAAAGTTTGCATATATCTATGGGGTTTCCAGTTTCTTTTGTATCCCTTCCACCTACACTAGTAGTGGTAACCTGTTTGGGAACCGTAGTAGGTGCCATTTGACCGCCAGTCATTCCGTAAATCGAGTTATTCACCAAAAAAACTGATATTGGAATCCCCCTAGTTGCTGCCCATATAGTCTCAGATAGCCCTATTGCTAATGCATCACCATCACCTTGTACAGTAAATACATTTAATTCCGGATGGGTTAATTTGATACTAGATGCAATTGCACTTGCCCTTCCATGGGGAGCTTGCACATGGTCCATGTGTAAATAATTGTAAGCAAGTACACTGCATCCTACAGAGTCAATCATTACTGATTTCTGGTAAAGGTTCAATTTATCAATTGCCATCGCTATTGCCCTGGTAATGGTACCGTGTTCACATCCTGGACAGTAATGAGTTTCTACATCGTTGTTCAAGGACTTTAGCTTTCCATTTTTTATTATGTATTCAGAAGTAGCCATTTTTATCGCCTCGTATATTTAATAATCACATCATATATTTCTTTTTCAGTGTGTATTATTCCACCAGCGTGCAATGTGCTCACTACATTTACACGCCCTTCTACAGCAAGCTTAACATCTTCTGCCATTAAACCTTGATTTAATTCCGGTACCACAATCGTTTTCAGATGAGGAACATGCTTTTTGATTAATTCGTAGGGAAATGGGAATAGAGTTATTGGCCTCAGTAAACCCACCTTAAAGCCATTTTCTCTAGCTCTTGCAACAGCGCTTTTAGCTATTCTGGCTTCTATTCCAAATGCAACAACGAGGATTTCAGCGTCATCTACGTAGTATTCTTCCACCCTTAATTCATTATTTTTTATCATTTCATATTTTTCGTATAGATGATGCTGGTGCCTTTCCAGTTCATCAAGATCTAAATGCAGGGAATTCAATATATTATATCTGCCTTGACCTACTGCCCATGATGTGTCTATGTTTAATTTTTTAGGAGATGGGAAGATAATATCCTCTTTTATTTGCCCGGTAAAAGCATCCATGAATAACAATACAGGGTTTCTGTATTTGTATGCTAGCTCAAACCCAAGCTGTGGAAAAGTTGCCATTTCTTGTACTGTACTTGGGGCAAGTACTATTACTTTGTATCCACCATGCCCGCCACCTTTGGTTACCTGGAAATAATCGCTTTGCTCAGGACCCAGGCTACCAAGACCGGGACCCCCTCTGTTCACATTAGCTACCAGAAATGGAAGTTCCATACCTACGCCGTAGGATATTCCTTCCTGCATCAAGCTAAAACCGGGACTTGCCGTTGCAGTCATAGTTTTTGTTCCTGTTGATGCAGAGCCCAATACATGGTTTATGGCTTCTACTTCACTAGAAGATTGCATAAACACCTTATAATCTGGAAAATTGTTGGAGAGATGCTCTTTGGCAAAGGTTTCAGCAATTTCACTCGATGGAGTAATGGGATATGCAAAGTAAGCTTCCATCCCTGCCATTAACGCACCGTATGCCAATGCCTCGTTGCCTTTCATATAAACCCTTTCGCCACTGACGTATTCCATTTTATTCACCTGCAGCTTTTAGTTTAATTTCTTGTATAGCGTAATCAGGACACACATAATAGCATATTGAACATGCTGTACAATTTCCTTTAGAACCTTCATATTTCCATACAACGGGGTGATATCCATTTTTGTTAAAACGCGTTTTGTCTATGGAGAGGTTACCAAAGGGGCATGAAACTACACATATCTCACACCCTTTGCACTTAGCTTCATTTATTTCTACTCTCGCTTTTGTTGACATTACACTCACAAAATAGTAAATACAAAATAAGAATATAAAAACTACTCATCATTTATAATTTCTGATAAAAATCTTTAATATACTGGGTAAAAAAAAGTTAAATTGTTTAATGGGTAGGGATAGAGCTGTACATTTCGGGAGAGAATTTATACCCGTAATAGATTATTCCAGATTTTCCATCTTCCCCTATTTTTCTAAATACCATTTTTACAGGCATACCTATTTTCAGGTCTTTCTCTTCAATATCTACAACCTGTCCTGTTATTGTTATACCTTCCTTGAGCTTTATAAGGGCAATGATATAAGGCACCTGCATTTCGAATCCACCCATGGGTTCATAAACAGAGGTAAATGATTCCACAGTACCTTCCCCTGATAAATTGTAAGGCACTATTTTATCAATAGACTGCCTTTTGCAATATGGGCAAACAGAACGTTTGGGAAAATAGATCCTTCCACATCTTGTGCATTGAGACCCTTGAAGACGATACCTGCTTTTTACTTCTCTCCAATATCTTGGAACTGCCATATAATCACCTCAATTAACCCTCTCAAAAATATTAACTACTGATACTGAACCTATTCCACCTACTGTTTGGGTTAACCCTACAGTTGCACCACTTACCTGCCTTTTTCCTGCTTCCCCACGCAATTGGGATACTGCTTCAACTATCTGGGATACCCCCACAGCACCGTAAGGTTGGCCGTGCCCTTTTAATCCACCAGAGGTATTGATACTGGGCCTGTCACCCAGTGCAAATTTACCATCCAATAGATTTTTGCTAGCTTTTCCTTTTTCTGAAAACATAAGGTCCTCTATGGAAAGCAATCCAGCTATGGAATAGTTATCGTTTATTTCCGCAACGTCTATTTTATCTGGGCTTTTATTTGAAATATCATACGCTTTTTTAGCAGCAAGTATTGTGGAATCAAAGGAGGTGATATCACGCCTGTTGAACAATGCAACTGTGTCCGTTGATACTACTGATGCCGAAACCTTTACGGGCGTGTCAGTGAATTTTTTGGCTATATCTAGAGGACATAAAATTACAGCAGCTGCACCATCAGACATAGGTGCACAGTCCAGCATACCTAATGGTGTTGCAACTGGAGGTGCTTTAAGTACATCCTCTATTGTTATTTTGTTTTGCATATGGGAAGTAGGATTCAATGAAGCATTTGCATGGCTTATTACACTCATCTGTGCCATTGCTTCTCTGGGTGTATTATATTGATGCATATGCCTTTTTGCAATAAGTGCGTATTGGGAAGCTTGCGTAGACCCTAGAAAAGATTCCCATTCCTGATCAGATGTTGCACTGGTAATTTCTCTTGCCATGTCCTCGCTTACATCTGTTAACTTTTCTGCACCACCTACAACAACAATATTGTAATACCCAGAGGCAACGGCTATATATGCCTGATGAAATGCAAGTGCACCAGATGCTTCACCTGCTTCTATTCTTATAGCCGGTAAATGATCGCTAGCCAATCCAGAATAATCTAAAAGCAAGGAAGCAACATTTTCTTGATTTATCAAACTACCAGTAGACATCGTACCTGCATAGAGGGCGTCTAGATCAGAAGAAGTAATCTTTGCGTCATTCATTGCTTTCAACCCTGCTTCTATGCCTATTTCCCTGAAAGACCTATCCCACAACTCACCAAACTTGGTAGTGCCTATTCCCACTATAGCTACTTCTCTCATTTAATCACCTTCATTCAGAATTATTTTTGTTCTGTACTTTGCGTACATCGCATAATCTAACATAACATTCCTTTTAATTAGCCAATCTACAGTAGGTGCTTTGTTAATAGGATAGGATAGGATGTTTTCGTTGACGGTAATATCAAACCCATCACATCCTGCCCCAGACCCAAAAGCAACAACCATTATTCTATCACCTGGTTTTGCTTTGTCTAATATTGCAGACAGAGCAATCATCACCGCACCTGAATAAGTATTGCCTATAAAAGGAGTCAGAATACCATCTTTAACCTGTTCTTCTTTGAAATTAAGCATTCTAGCAACCCTGAAAGGGTATTTTCCATTGGGTTGGTGAAAAATCGCATAGGTATAATCCTCTGGCTTTGTATTCATATGTTTCATTAGCATGTTAGCGCATGATGTAATATGCTTGAAATATGCTGGCTCACCGGTAAACCTACCACCGTGCCTAGGGTATTTCTGCCCTTCCCTTCTCCAGAAATCAGGGGTATCTGTTGTATAGGAACATGTATAATTGATATCTGCTATAGTTTTTTCTTTGCCTATAAGGAAGGCAGCGCCTCCAGCAGAAGCAGAATATTCCAGTGGATCTCCAGGTGCGCCTTGAGAAGTATCTGCGCCTATAGCCATAGAATATTTACACATATCAGATGAAACCAATCCCATAGAAACCTGTATTGCAGCCGTACCCGCCTTACATGCAAATTCCATATCAGCAGCTGTCATATTAGGTGTTGCCCCAATAGTTTCTCCTACAATCGTTGCAGATGGCTTTACTGCGTATGGATGGGATTCAGAACCGACATAAATTGCACCTATATCTTCTGGATTTATATTTGCCCTGTCCATAGCATGTATAGCAGCTTGCGTTGCGATTGTTATGGTATCTTCATCTGGACCTGGCACAGATTTTGTTTGTATGTTTAGGCTCTTTCCATATGCCACACCATCAATTCCCCACACTCTCCCAATTTCTTTGGGAGATATCCTATACCTTGGGATATATGCCCCATAACTTACTATTCCTACCATATTTATACAAACCTCCTTAGAACTTTTTTTATATCATCAATATTCATATTTGTCACGGCAAAGGGGATATCCTCCATCATTGCCAACTTTATAGATAATTTATCCACTTTTTTAGGGGATATGTAAATTACAGCTGCAGGTTTTAGTGGATGCACTCTTACAGCAATCATTGGGGAACGCCCATATTCAACAGATGTAAATAACAATACCCTTTGGGTAGTTTTGCCATATAATTCAAAGAAATTTACCCATCCAAGTTCAAGTATAGCCTTTATGCTATCAATGATAGTATAGCCAAAAACAAATTTTTTATGGGATTCATATAGCATATGACCGTTTATGGATTTTACCAGCTCCTGGATTGTATAGTAATCCTTAAATTCATTCCTATCTAGTATTGAAGAGGGCAAAGAACTCTGGGATGTTATATAACTAATGTTTGGATTTTCAACCTGATCAAGAGCATCTATGAATTTTTTTATGGTCTGTAACTTGGGGTTTCTTCTCCCCCTCTCATAGTCAGATACAACCGTGCGATTTACATCTAGCATTTCAGCCATTTTCGCCTGGGGTACATTGAAAATGTTTCTCCATTTTTTCAATGTTTTCCCTGGAAATTCTGATAATGCTATTTCTGATGCAATTTCTTTTTTCAAGTTGGCATCCATGGATTGATTGATGTATTTGTGCTATATAAAATTGACTACTCATATGTTAGACAATTTATCACTATAATTATAATTGAAAAAGATAAATAGTAAAAAAATATCATAGATAATGTGCAGTTGTGGTCTAGTGGTTAGGACGAAGGCTTCCCATATTTATTGGAACAAGCCTTCTGCCCGGGTTCAAAAATATTGAAAATCCCGGCAACTGCATAAATTTTGTTTCATATTTATTTCATAAAATCTTTGATATAGGTATTTCTGCTTTGTAATTCTACAAGGGACAATACACATGGCCTTGGATTGAAATTATGCATTTTTTGAAATGCCGTCTGGCTCTGCCATGTTGATGCATTTATAAAAGTTACACCATATTTGTTTAATATTTCATGGTAATGTATATGCCCTGTTACAAATATATCTGGTATTGAATCTATTATGTCCCATGTTGAGAACAATGGACTTACAGGTGTTTTCTCACCGTACATTGCTAAAAGGGACCTGCTTTTAAGCATATATTCCATGCCTATTGTAGGGGTAGAATAGGTCATATCCTTTATGGTTCCCACAAGGTCATCGAAGGTTCTCCCATGGTAAATCAATATTTTTACATTTTCAATGTTGATTGTAGATGGATTTGAAATGAAAATACAATTTTTAGGAAAAATTTTCTGTATTTCTTTTGGTAATGCTGGTTGGGGTTCAACAGGGCGTACTATATCATGATTACCTGGCATAAGATATATTTTGATATCCGGGTTTATTTTTTTAATCAATTCTGCTAATTTTTCGTATTGCTTTTCAATTTCTACTATTTCAAGGTCTTCTTCCTGGTTCTGGTAAATCCCTACACCGTCTACAAGGTCACCGGCTATAAACAGTGCTTCCATTTTTTCTTTTTCGCTGTTTTCTACAGGAATAGGATTGTTAATAAAATCAACAAGATCATCCCATTTGGAAGATAAAAAATGTTTGGACCCTACATGGATATCAGACAGGAATCCTACCAACATAGGTTTAGAGGTTTTGTTCATTTTTTTTAGTTCTATACCGGGGTATATTATTTCCTCCACACTTATGAAATTGCTGTTTTGCTTTAGATATCCTTTAATGCCTACTATTGAGTCAGTAGTGAGGGGATTTTTTTCATATACGTTTTTATCAACAATGCCTTTTATAAACCCTGTTGGGTCTTCCATACCCAAAATAGTTTTTGTTGTATCCCTCTGGTCTGTGTTGATGCTGTATATCATAGGAATAATTGCAACTTTCCCCCCTCTTTTTTTTGCTGTAGCTATGGAGGTTGTAAACCTCATAGAAGGCTTTTTGTTAATAATGTTTTTTATTTTCTCATATCTTGAATTGAAATATTTTTCATATGCATCGTTAACTTTTTCCCATTTGCCTTCAGTAGATATGTTATTAACCATTATTTTTAATTCAACACTATTTTTTACTGCTGTTGAAAAGGAATTAATTGTTTCCGTAGTAACTTTATATATCCTGTTTTTCTCGCAATACTGTAAAAGTTCTTTTGAATATTCTAATATATCTTTTTTAGATTTGATAATATTAAGGCTTTCACTATCCAGTAATATGCTTTTTTTGTAAAACATTTCTATAACTTCATTAGACATGTTTTGGGGCATCATTGTTACAAGAACATATCAACTTTCCATTAATTAATATTTTTTATTGCCCCATTTAAAGTGATTTTTTTCAAGAAATTAACATCATGGCAATTGCTGGCAAAATGTGCATTTTTTGCAGTGTATTATGCACCCGTCGATAGAAAAAAATATAATATGATAAGGGAATATGTATAATCATGCATAAATTTTACAAAAAAGCGTTGAAGAAGGGCATTGAGGATATGCCTTTGCGATTGCTGATTATTGTTATTGTTTTGGCCATAATCTTACCGATTATTTTTGAATTATTCATTTCCTACGACAATAATTCTACATATAATAGTGCAATACAAACTGCTTCTACTCTTGCCAATTACATCCATAATGTGTATAGTTCCAATGTGAATTCCAGTATGAACGTACAGATTTCTTTTCATAGTGGATTTTATACAAAAATAACAAAAGTGATTATAGGGGATTCACTTAAAGGGCAATATTCCTCTACAATAAGGGTATTTTTTAATAATAGGGCACCTCTTTTGTACGTTATAGATAACCCGAATGTCAAGGTATCCAGTTATGCCTGTAATAATACATGGCAAGGGCTTACAATAGGTGGTGACCAGGGATATACCTTGCACATAGTAGACGAGCCACTTCCAACTGGATATGGTTTCGGAACATTCGTAGAAATCAGTGTTATCTCCCCACCCTCAACTTGCTGAATTGTTTGCCGGATAAACAAAGGTTTCATATTCGAGATTACCGCTCACAGATAGTTCAACTTGTTTTATAACTATTACTGTACCCGAAGGTACTTTGAAGTAGGGATGTTCCATATCCAGTTTGTACAGAGTATAATTGGACACGTAAAAGGTATTGGATAAATATTTGGTTAAATTCCACGGGTGTATGTGTAATACGAAATAATATAACGCATAATTATTGTCCCATTCAAGTATAACACTTTCATTGGTTATGTTAATAGTATAAGGATATTTCTGTGCATTAAAAGGGAGGGAATATTTCACGATTGTTAAAGGCAATACAAGACCTGGTTGGGAAGAAGAATAAACAATATTTTCTGTATAATTGGAAGACATTGTGGATATTTTGCTAATAGTAACACCAATTTCAGTGGTTATCTGAACAAACGAATTCGTACTGAGGCTGTTGTATACAAACACATAAAATCCCATGACAGATAGTATAAGGATTACCACAACTATCGCAATCCATACCTTTGACAATATCCAATCAATCATTCAATCACCTCATATTCCTGATGGCCATACATATAACCATATATATCCACTTTCAGATCCCACGTTGCACATTACACTGTATGCAGTTGTTGTAGATGGGATTTGTGATTGTGAAGACAATTTTGTGTACGGGTCTGAAAAGAAAAGTATGTATGGAGTGGTCTTGACAGTATATCCACTGGGAACGTAATAGGCAAACAGTGCATAATAATAGGGTACGATTTCACCCCTGTTGAAAATGTAATGTATTTGGCTTTTCATTTCAGATAATCCAGAAGGAGGTATTCCAGTAGTTAGTAGTAATAGATAAGTTCCTATGATTTGTTCCACACTGTTTGTCCCATTAATGAAAATCTGGGTATTACCATTAAAATAATAGGTTTGATTTATCGTATCCATTAAAGCAGAAGTCAGAAAATTTCTTGTGTATTCTTGCTGTACGGTGTAGTTTATTTCAGGTGTTACTTTCAAGTAAAAAGCAGTAAAGGATATTAAAACAGCAGAAGCAATCAGCATCAACATAAAAAATATAACTGCATCGATTAATGCACTTTGCGCCTTGCATTTCTTTTTGTTAATAAACAGATGTGTCCCATACATATATTTCCATCACCCCCAGATCCACCACGTTATTTTTAACCTGAATGCTCACATCAGTAATTACCGAAACGATTGTTATTTGGGAAGTTGATGTTGGCAGTGCACTACCGATATTCCATGTCTTATTTGTTATCTGGTCAGTTATTTTTATCAGAAATTTACCTGGGGGATGCATATTGTTGGTTAAAGCAGAATCATTGTTCTGTAACTGGTTTAGCTTGTTTATATCAAAATTTCCTGATATTATAGTTCCATTGTATGTTCCGTTGTAAAGCAAATAGGGAGAGTTCCTTATCGCGCTCTCAAAAGTATAGGTAGCACCTAATAGATTGTCATAACTTTGGCTTCTGTAATACAAGGTTATGGTATATATGGTAGATATCATAAAAATAGTAATGGCTACAATCACAATTGCCGCAGTAGGCAATTCTTCAAAAAATCCAGTTATCCCTTGTTTTTTTGATTTTTTTTTATGCATTTTCTATTACACCGAAATAAGATTATTTAAAAAGTTGGGTTTTTTAGCTCCAGCTGATCCATGGCATGCCGTAGTACGGAGATGAAGAGTCTGTACCCATGTAGAACCCTATAGACATGTTAATGTTTAATGATGTTGGTGGATTGTATGGATTGTTGATGAAGGAATATGTATAAATAGTCTGGTTGCCCCATATTGGTTTTGGCCCTGATACGTTAAACTCATAGGTAACATAGAAGTACGGGTAAGTAGAGGGTGTATTGGTATTTCCGAATGGGTCTGTGAAGGCACTGCTTGGTAACGGAACCTGTACACCAGGACCAAAAGCACCGTTAATTGGGAAGAAATATTCACCGGATGCATTGAATGTTCCATTGTATTCTATCAACGTTGTGTTCTGATTATTTATTGGATCGAAATATGAAACTCTGATGTAATCCATATGTTTGTAATATACAGTATTGTTGTATTGGGCAGGTGTTAGCAAATCATGAACTGTTAAGGTGAAATTTGTGCTCATATTGACACCAACATATACAGAGGAATTGGGGTTATAGAACAACGCAGAACTGAATGGATATAAGGTCACAACTTTAGTTGTTGGGGAGGTTAAAGTATATACTGGAGATGGATTATTCCATGTTACTGTGTAAGTACCGGGGGATAGGTAGACATATAATGCGTTGCCATTGTTAGCAGCCTTTATGCTTATAGAACCAGAAGCATATCCATGGATTATACCTGACTGGTTGCTGTATTGGTAGTAGAAAGACCCACCCTGGTTTGAAGATATCTGGACATTAACGGAGTTGAGATGTGGATCTAAGTAGATTGGCAGCATGGACAAGTTTTCAGTATAACCTGATGCATTGCCAAAGTTTTGTACATAGGATAAGTTTGCCTTTGCACCTAACATCAACTTGTTCCAGTTGCCAAGATCAGCACCTGCCACCTGTAATTCTTTTGCCCAGTGAGGCAATCCATGTCCATGCTGTGTTGCAATGATCTTTCCATCAGGGGCATAGATAGCAAACGAAACGTTCAGGTTCAATGCAACTGTTGAGTTTACATTCAACAACAAGTTTTCTATGTCCCCTGTTGTTTGCATTAGGAATGGGCTGTTGTTGCCCTCCAGAGCTAGCTGCTGGTTCTGTATACTATCATTGACGTTCATTATTCCACTTAAGAATGACGATGTCATGGTTGCATTGCTCTTTGATGAAGTCCCGTTAACAGATACATATATGTTTCCAGCATAATAATGGGTATAAGTCTGGCTACAACTACTTAACAATCCGCTACTGCTGACGGTTACGCTGTTCTGGAATCCTTTAGAAAGCTTTCCTACAGATACGGATGATGGGCTGTTCTTCGATACTAAGTCTGCCACAGATTCCCAGAAATTGATAATGCTCCACCTGGTAGATTTTGCATAAAATGCGTATTGATATAACGTAAAGCTGTAATCTTTTTCCCAGTGGGTAGAGTTCCAGTATGCATTTGCAATGCTTTGGTCTGATGTGAATACAGCTACATTGGATAGTGCAAACATTTCACCTGCTGCATTGGCTGAACTTGCAAATGCTTCCCCCGGACTCATAGAATTTATTCCTGCGTCCATTAGCAAGGTTTGATGCAAATCTGTGGACAGGGAATTCTCTAAATTAACAATAGCACTAGATGTAACGGAAGGCGAATAATCGCTACAATCACCGAACAGCATGGCCATGAACTGGTTCCAATCGAATATTATCCATATTATGAGCACAGCTATGGCGACGATTAGCAATACCGTAGCTATTGTACTCAATACTGCGGCAATCGCTGCGAAACTAGCACCTAATGACGTGCCTGCAAGGAAAGTTGTTCCTATAAAGGATAACATGCTAGCCATGGCAGAGAACGCACCGTACAAAGCAAAATACCACATAGCAGAATTAAGATTAAACCCGAAGAATAAATCAAACAAAGCCTTGGCAACATTCCCGTGATCAATGGTCAATTCTTGCTGGAACATTTGCACTACAACAGCAACACTTGCGATTACATCTGCAACCTGGGTTATCATTCCCATTACTTCATTCTGCAACACGCTTATTACATCACCCATCATATTGGCTACATCTGGCAAATTCAGGAAATTGGCTAAATCCTCTACGAACTGGGCGTCTTGGATCAATGTTTCCACCGTGTTTTTGAGCAATGTTGCAACTTGTGTGGGACTTGTCCAGTTGTTGAAATCAGACCATTCCTGGACGATGTTTAATGTATCGGTGAAGGCAGATACACCTTCCTGGACAATGTTTATTAAAGAGATAATGCCAGATAGATCAGTCTGTATAAAGTTATGGATTTCATTCCATACACTAACAGGCAATATGGAAAATACACCGTTTCCTCCTTGGATGAAATACATTGCGGTATTATCTACTAAGTTTATAACATCCCTTATCTGGAACATCAGCCTGAATATTTCTGGCATATTGCCATAATTATTGAATATTCCGATGAATTGCTGTATTGTATTGGACCAGAATGTATAGCTATTGGTGATTTTAGAAAACAACCCTGATGCAACCTGGGAAATTGTTTCATTCGGATACATGTAATATTTTAGCAGATACAGAGCCCCCACAGTTGCAGCACCTAACAGCAATGTTCCACCAACACCTATTTTGGATTCAATTGTCTTGATGAATGATATCCCCTGTTCTATTTGACCCTGGTAATTGTTGATCATACCGAGGAAGGAACCCCATGAATCATTGGCATAAAACAGATATTTTACAGCAATTACTGCTGCAAAACCTATGTATCCGAGATTGCCGTTCAACCCTATCTGGGAGAAATCATTTTTTAGGTTGTTGAGTTCTGTCAAATAGTTGGATATACTGGATAGATAATTGCCCCAGCTTTCGTTATCGTCGAATACAAATTTGCCCATTACAACAGCAGCTAATCCTGCGAATCCATTGATTCCTAGGTTCTGTAACTGGCTTTTTATATTTGATATCTGGGATAAGTATGAGGTTGCCTGGTTTATGTAATCGATCCACGACATGTTATTTCCGAATATAAATTTACCTAAAACCAGTGCGCCGAACCCCCATACATTGGATATCCCGAGGTTTTGCAAACTGGACATTATGCTGTTTATATCGCTTATTCCTGTTGATGAAACCCACGAGAAATATCCTGCCCAGTCAGAATTAGGCATTAAAATGAACTTTCCTAAAATAACAGCTGCAAAACCAGCAACGTTGTTTATTTTCCATTGATGGAAAGCGCTGTTCAGGTTCATTATAGCTGGCATCCAGAAAGACGTAACGTTGTTAAGGAAATCAGGCCACGATACATTCGATGCCAGTGTATATTTTGCTAAAATCAGTAATCCAAATCCCCATGCACTCCCTATTCCCAAAGTAGAAAAGTCAGATTTCAATTGAGATATTTCTGGCAAATAGGTACTGTTTACAGCGTTCAAATATGAACTCCATGAGCCAGAAGGATCTACAAAGAATTTACCTATTGCAACCATTCCCAAACCTAGCCAGAGATTGCTTACACCTAACCCCTGAAGCTGGTTTTCTATGGATTGTATTAAAGATAAGAAATTAGACGCACTATTTAGGTATTGGGACCAGCTCATATTCTGCTCAAATGCAAACTTGTATACTGCTAACGCGGCAAGACCGAATATGCTATTAACACCAAGTCCTTGAAGTTGGCTAATGATTGTGGATATTTGAGATGTATAGGAATTAAGGTTGTTTAGATAATCGGACCACGACATGTTTTCTGCAAAAGCTATTTTACCGATCAAAACAGCTGCAAATTCAACCAGGTCATTTGTATTTGATATCCCTAGCTGGGAAAAAACGGTATCTATATTTGAAATCAATAAAGATATTTCATTATAGTAATAGGATACGTTGTTAGGCAATATATTCTCTAAAAATTGGTTTATTGATACCCCCTGGCCTTCCTCATAATATGCCATTAACCATGCCATCATACCTATTGCACTATCTGGAACACCGATACTGTTCAATACGCCCGTAATTATTTGAGTAGCATTTTGCCAGAACTGAATATTATTGAATATTTGCTGTGCTACCTGGGTTAAATTATAGGTCGGGTAATCCATTATCCATGTTAATGTTAAAGAAATAGATGAAGGGAGTTTCCCTCCAAATTTGGCATATAACGAATTATAATTGGCATTAACATAGCTTTGCATTTGGTTGTACATTGATAAATAGGCAGGCACTGTATCCATCATACCCATAAATTCGCTGATCAAACCGGACGGTGCAGCAAAACCTTCCATGTAAGACATTGCCGTATCAATACTGGATGCATCTGGATAATTTATGGGAATGTTGGTCAAGGTGAAAGTTATTTGCTGCAGTGCCTCTTTAACACCATATTGCTGGTTTACGTATATCATTGTATGTACAATCTGCGTCCATGTATCTATTGAAGCAATAATGCCTTCAATCATTGAATATCCATTGAAGCCTATTTCAAATGATGTGGAAAGTTCATTCTGATTTAAATATTGTACAAACCCATTAGCCCAGGTTAAATAAGATTGCAGTGTGTTATTAAGTTGCGCCTGGGTTGTAGAGTTATTGAAATAGAAATCCACCAGACTCGGGGGATAGGGGTATCCCATCAAAGAGGCAAACAGTTTAGATAATTTGGATAACCACAATACTCTTGGAACATTCTGTAAATAACTCATTTCTAATGTCCATAAACCCTGCATATTGAGGTTATTGGTTGTGTTTATTTTAAGAGAATACTGCCCCGAGTCAGATATGTTTATTATACCCATACCCTCTTCCATTCTTCCATTGGGATACATTATGGATACTGTAAATACGTTTTTTCCAGTGGGTACATTACTCAAGGTAATTGCATTTGAAGGTGCAAACATTCCTAGCTCCATATTGTTTATGGATACATCTATCATGCTACCCCTCGGAAGATCCTTTGCATATAGCCCACTGCTATTGTATACTTGCAACGTAACATTTGCATTGGGATCAAGTATTCCTGCAAATTGGGACAAAAATACGCTGGGATTATGAATACTCGGTGCCTGGGAGACATCAGTCATTCCATTATTGACAAACATATATGCCCTGCTGAGCATGTTAACGTTGTAAGTTGTTGTATATGATGCTGGATTAGACACATCGGATTCCGATGCGTTGATTGTAAATGAATATCCATGTATGTTAATATCGTATACATTGGCAGGGGAATTTATTTTATAAATAACATTTGTGAATGGAGGGGAATATTGATACAGAGATATCCCTATCGAAAGATTGCTCAGATTAATTGAAGTTTCAACATTATAGCTTCTGGAGGTGCTTTCTAAATTGTTCATGGACCCGTTGAACATAAAAGCACTGTTGAACTGGGACAGGTCTACTTTTATGTTGCTTACCGTTGATGGAAGGACATAACTTGTACCATATAGTAAATTATACACTTCCACTGGATTTAAATTGGCTCTTTGGGTCTGGGACATATGTTCCAGAATACTGTTTAGTTGTTGGTTACTGCTTGTTCTATAAACCATTGCTTCTGTCAAGTATAGAGATAAGTTTAGTGCATTTAATACAGTAGAGGGAGTAGGTGCGATTCCAGAGGAGGCTTCAGCTTGCAGAATTATGTTGACTATCCTGCTTGAAATTCCCAGAGGTGTAAAATCATACCTTATTAGATTTGAATCTACAAGCAAGAAGGATATTGTGCTTGGAACAACCTCATTTATTGCTACAGTTGCATACATTTTGTTACCAGTTTGCACGTTTACAATCTCTATTGGAACCGATCCTGTAAGTCTAATATAAACAGGAGTCCTTTCCTGTGTAATCATACCTAAAGCATTTACACCGTTGTAATTATACGGAACAGGGCTTGTTCTCAATGAAACACTATTTGGATAACCAGGGATTGTAACTAAATACCCATTGATGTAAGCATTGTTATTACCGAAATTTTTACCTAGATTTTGCAGGAAGGTGTTCAACGCTTCTGTATTCAAAACCCAGAACTGTCCCTCATAGGAAATATTTTTTATGGATGTTAAAGCTGCATTCACCGCCAGATTTTTAATAAAAGTTTCTTCAGATTGTTCTGTTGCAGTTATACTTGTAGAATATTGATTGTTGTTACTTTGGATCCAGTGATCCTGGACTACACCAATATAAATTATTGCAAATGATGATAAAATTAAAATGATGACAGCGATTAGGGAAAAGGGGATTGCCCCTTTATTGGGATTTTTTCCATTATTATTTTTTCCATTTTTCATATTTTACTCCTCCTCTTATCTAAAAATTAAAAAAAAATTAAAAAATTATTAAAGGGGTTTATGTAAAACCGTTTGTCACTACAACTTGTGTTGTTATAGACCTTGCTACTGTGCCTGTATACTGTACAGTTATATACATGGTGTATGTGTAAACATTTGGCTCACTGTAGGGAGATATTGTTACTTCATAATACGCGTTGTAGTTTGTGCCGCTTATGGATGAAGACTGACTTGCAGTAACACCACCAGTATCTACACCATATCCACTTATAGTTACAGATGCACCTACTATCGCTTTGCCATCAGTACCGATAGCTACAATATCAAGTTTTACAGGTGTAGAGCTTTTAGACTGGAAGCTTATTGCGTTTGTATATTGCCCGTTGACGTATGTAGACACACTGCTCAGATTGGGTTTTTGCAATGGTAGCATGAAACCTACCAATATCGCTATTGCTATCGCTGCGATTATAACCATTATTATTAAATACAATGGTAACCCTTCCAATGCCCCGCTTTTATATCTGTTATACCTATAATTTTTCATTTCATCGCACC
>JBMFVL010000026.1:0-18200 GCA_049966015.1 Thermoplasmata archaeon
AATATGGAAACAGTGCAAACCTATATCCTGCATAAAAGGGGAATGGCAGAGACATGAACGAAATTATATGGTCATCGTCGTTTTTCTGATATCTGTTATCCGGCACAAAGAGGTATGGCTCATGCCCCAATTTTTTAAGGTTTTTAGTTAGAAAATAAATGTAAGAGGATACCCCATCCACAGCATAATATGAGTCTGAAAACAGACCAACCCTCATAGTGTATGCTTATATATTAGCTGTACAAATAATTTGCTTACCTAAAAAATGAATGGTTAGGATGGCAATTATCTCAGGATACTACAAAAATTGCACATTTAGAAATGTTTATATAGAAGTACATAATTATTGTATTTGGTGATAAACAATGTTAGGTGGTACACCAGTATTAGTGCTAAAAGAAGGTAGTGAAAGGGAAAAAGGAAAAACAGCATTTGAAAATAATGTTGCTGCAGCAAAGGCAATTGCAGACACAGTAAAAACAACTCTGGGTCCAAAAGGAATGGACAAGATGTTGGTGGATAGTACAGGGGATATAACAATTACCAATGATGGAGTTACAATTTTGAAAGAGATGGAAATTGAGCATCCCACTGCAAAAATGCTTGTAGAAGTTGCAAAAACACAGGACCAGCAATGTGGGGATGGAACTACAACAGCTGTTGTCATAGCAGGGGAATTATTAAAAAAATCCGAGGAATTGGTATCCCAGAATATTCATCCAACAATCATAACAAAAGGGTTTCATTTAGCGGAAGAATTCTCCTTAAAGGAAATAAATTCAATATCTATTCCTGTGTCTGAAAAAGATTACGATAAATTGAAGAAGATTGCAATTACAACAATGAACAGCAAAGGTGTGGGCAACTCAAGGGAACTGTTTGCAGATATTGCTGTTAAAGCTGTTACCTCAGTAATGGAACAAAAAGGCGATAGAAAGGTTATAGACATGGACTCCATACAAATAGAGAAGAAAATAGGGGGGTCAATGGAGAATTCTGAGCTAATAAACGGTGTGATCATTGATAAAGAACGCGCCCACCCCAGAATGCCAAAAGTAGTTAAAGATGCCAAAATTGCCCTCATCGCATCAGCACTAGAAATCAAGAAAACTGAAATCGATGCAAAGATTGAAATTAACGACCCGACAAAGATTCAATCCTTTATGAACGCAGAAGAAGCAATCCTTCAGGATATAGTTAAAAGAATTGTCGATTTAAAGGCAAATGTAGTGTTCTGCCAGAAAGGTGTAGATGATTTCGTTTCATATTCTCTTGCAAAAAACAACATCATGGTAGTAAAGCAAGTTAAGGAAAGCGATATGAAAAAATTGGCAAAAGCAGTAGGCGGTAAGATAGTAACAGGAATAAGGAACATCAGCCAGGAAGACCTTGGAACTGCAGGTGTTGTAGAGGAAACCAAGATTGGCGACAGCAACATGGTATTCGTGAAGGAATGCTCCAACCCAAAGGCGGTTTCCATACTTATCAGAGGTGGAACAGAACATGTAATAGAGGAAGCGGAAAGGTCTCTACACGACGCACTCAGGGTAGTAGGTGTGGCATTGGAGGACGGTTACTATGTACCTGGTGGTGGAGCTATTGAAATGTACCTTGCTACCAAGCTGAGGAAATATGCTCCCTCCGTTGGTGGAAGGGAGCAGATGGCCATAGAAGCTTTCGCAGACGCTATGGAAATAATCCCGAGGACCTTATCACAAAACGCAGGTCTGGACGCTATGGATACACTGATAAAATTGAGGAAAGCCCACAACGAAGGTGGCAAGGAATACTTTGGAATTAACCTGCTTACAGGCAATCCTGAAAACATGATCGAGAGCAACATCATAGAGCCCATGAGAGTTAAAAAGCAGGCGATACAATCCGCAACAGAAGCCGCAACAATGATAATCAGAATAGATGATGTGATAACCGCCAAGAAATCTTCAGGCGGAGGCAACCCAGGTATGGGTGGCGGCATGGGCGGAATGGGTGGCATGGAAGGAGGATATGGTGGATACTAAACCTGAACCCTTTAACTTTTTTTATATTGAAGGATATAGTAAATTTGTCAGCGGTTCTTCGATCTCTTCTGTGAATGTACTCTCATTTATTTCATAAACAGAAAATCCTTTGGCTATCTGGTTTGATAAATCTTTTCCAACGGATTTGGTTGGCAATACGCCCTTGAGGTAAGATACTGCATCTTTGTATTTCCTTTTGATATAAACATGCCATTTTCCATCTTTTATAAATGGCTTCGAAAATTTTTCCCTGTTAGATTCCCATTTATCCAGAAAATCTTTACTATTTTGGCCCCATACGTATGGGCCTTCCCAGTCTAACAATTCAGGAATGGAACTGTTGTATAATTCTATCAAAAAATAGATTGAACTGTCATTTTTATAATAAATCCCATTAACAACCCTGAAGGCATTATCCTCAAGACTTTCCATAACCACCTTGAGGAAACGCTGCATCTGGGGGTAGAGCACATCATCCACTAAAGGTAAGGAGGGTACCTTTATAGCAATGACTGATGTTCCCCTCTCTTTTATGGATTTCACCCAATCCCTTTTCTGGGCATCAATGTTTTTAGAAAAGAGTTCTTCATAATAGCCATACTGGAATTTTTTTGATAAATGAACAAATTTAGCAAAGGTGTTTATAGATAAGGCTGCTGCTACATTCCTGTTGCTATCCACAGGGTCTATGAAAACCAAGGGATTATCGAAATTTTTAAAATTGTCTACGGTCAACGTTAATTTCACCTGGGGCTTCCAGCTAGCAACGTTTTCCATTAAGTTTTCAAAGGTTTTGTAATATATTATCAAGAGTTCTGTCAAATATCCTGAAATCCCGTTAATCTTTGCTTCTGCACCGTATATCCCCCTATTTTTCAAAAAGTACTTTAACAAAACGATATCCTTTTTCATGTCTTCTGTTACGTGGTCTTTTACATACTTCGCATGAAATGGGGTCCTATCGACTGCACTCATCTTGGTATTTTCAGGATTTTCCACCAAATAGGCAGGGACAATTTCAATTTCGTGGTTTTTATAAACGCCATGCATATAAGGATGGCTGGCATACCTTTTCTCTCCTTTTATTACTTTGCTCGCTATACTAAAACTGGTATCCCTGAGAGTCTCCATGCTAACAGACGTAGGGAAAAGCATGAATATATCTATATCTGCATTGCTGTTTTTTATGTACGTACCTCTTTCTGTGGATCCCACATGTATAGGATCGATTCTATAGGGATATTCCACTGACAATTCCCTTATTTTATTTATTATTTCAAGTGCAATATCCTTTTTAAGTTCTAGGTCCTTCTGGTCTGGAAAAATATCCTTTAATAGATCCGCTTTGAATATCTCCCAATTACTGTTTGATATCATCTGTAGTAATATAATTTATATCTATATTAATTGTTAGAATAGAATACTACAGCTATTGCCCAACCAAAAACCTCTATCTTAAGCGCAATAGTGTAATTCCAATAGTAACCGCAGAATATAAAAGTAAATAACGGATAACGTAGACATAGAACAAAGAAAGTAATATGAAGAAAAATAATGTTATTAATTTTAAAGATATCGGGAGAATTTCCTTAGGGTATGTATTGCTAGAACTCTTTATGCATGTATAAGGGGAATAAACATGAAATACGACGATCTGATTGATGGCCTTAATGAATTTAAGTTGACCTGGATAAAAATCATAAAAGAAATCAAGATCGAAGGGCTGTATTTTTCTGATTTCATTGTTTTTAAAAAAATATGCTGCAATAAACAACCTTATACAATGTCTGAACTCTCTGATATTACCGGTTTTTCAAACACGATGATTACCTTCTCCATTGATACATTAGAGAAAAAAGGGTATGTGCACAGGAAAAAAGGTTCTGATAAACGTACAACCTATGTTATTTTATCTGATGAAGGTAGGAAGTATTGCTCTTATATCGAAGATAAAATAGAAAAAAACATGAAAAAAATTTTTGATAAAATATCTGATGATGATTACAAAAAAATTGTTTCCTACATGTCAGAACTTAATAAATTGCTCCAAAAATATCTGGAAGAATAAGTTCAACAATCAAAGCCAAACTATTTATTTGATATATACATTTTCAATTTTATGGTAGTATTTTCCTCCTCACCTGGCAAAGTAATATTGGCAGGAGAACATGCTGTTGTTTATGGCAGCAAAGCCATATCAATTGCCATCAATAAAAGGGTTTTTTTGAAAATTACTGATAAGGATAACAGAGAAGAGGGCGCTTTACTCAATTATATAAAAAATTACATGAAATCAAAAATAGAAATTGATTCCGAGCTGTACACATCATCAGGTCTGGGTTCATCAGCTGCAATATGCGTATCGGCAGTCGGGCTTAAACACTTCGTCAATGGTGAAAAACCAGATGATGTGTCAATAGCCAATGAATCCTTCTATCTGGAAAAAAATTTTCAAGGCGGTATAGGTAGCCCAATAGATACATCTACCTCCCTTCATGGAAAGGCAATAGGCATAAACATTCCCTATGGATACGGCGAATTTTTATGGTCTGTAAAATCCAATGAGGTTGAATGGAAAATATACGATATAAAAATCCCGGAATGGTATTTCGTGGTGATAAATACCGGAATGGAGAAAGATACAAAAAGAATGGTAAACAAAGTAAAAGAATCCCTTACCAAAGACCCGGCCAAAAGAGGATGCATAGACAATATAGACTCCATTGTATCTGACATGTTGAACGCATTGAGAAAAAAGGATATCTCTGCCATAGGCACATTGATGATGGAAAATGAAAAAGAGCTTGAGAAATTGGGTGTTTACGATGACCATACACACAGATTACTGGATTTGATCTCTCCTCACGTATTGGGCAGCAAAATTACTGGAGGTGGAGGTGGGGGATCTGTTATTGCCCTTGTTGAAGATATCAAGCAAGCAGAAAATCTGGTAAAATTTGTTTCCCTGCACAACTACAGTGCCTTTTATTTTACCCCTGGTAATAAAGGGCTTACCATAAACCAGTAAAGGATATTTTCTATACCATGCCTTATGTTAGGGAAAAATTTATTAAAAGTAACATTCTAATGAACTGCATGATAAAGGATATAAAAGTTTACCATATTTATGATAGCCGCGGGACAGGCACAATAGAATGTGATATAGTGACAGATAAAGGCACCGTTGCGTCCATGGCGCCAAGCGGTGCATCTACAGGAAAAACAGAAAGAAAGGTTCTGCCATCAAAAGGCATCGAAGAGGCAATATCTAAATTCAAAAAAGAAATTGCACCCAAAATGATGAAATGGGAAACTGGGAACCAAAAAAGCTTTGATGAATTTCTCCATGAAGTGGATGGAACCGATGATTTCTCTGGTATAGGCACGGCCTTATCCACTTCCCTGTCCATAGCATACGCAAAGTACTCGGCATATGTTCAAGAAATCCCACTATACAGATACATTGCTGACCTTGCTGGCACAACCATAAAAATGCCATACTTGATGGGGAATGTGATGAACGGTGGCAAACATGCTATAGGCGGACCCGATATACAGGAATATCTTTCCCTATCCATGGGCAAAAACATAAGGGAATCCATAGAAGCAAATTTCATGGTGCACAGGTATATTGCTGAGATTTTGAAAAAGAAAGGAATGAAAGCGATAGGGAAGGGGGATGAAGGTGGATGGGTGGTCAGCCTTGGAAATGTTGAGGCACTGGATGTTTTGTATACAGCATGCACCAAGGTAAGGGAAGAGCACGGCTATGAAGTATACCCTGCACTTGACTTTGCAGCCAGCCAAATATACTCTAACGGTCTGTATAAGTATAAAGAACAGAGTCTGGATACAGAAGGGCAAATCGGTTTCGTATCCAATATGGTTGATAAGTACGGGATATTATCCGTGGAAGACCCGATCGATGAAGGTGATTTTGAAGGGTTTGCAAAACTCACAAGTAAAATAGGCAATAAAGCGCTGGTCATAGGTGACGATATTTATACCACTGATTCAAAAAGGTTGGAAAAAGGGATCGCATTGGGGTCTACCAATGCGGTACTGGTAAAAGTTAATCAAATAGGCACACTTACAGATACATTGGATTTTGTAAAACAATCCGTTAGATATAAATACAAAAATGTTGTTTCTCATCGTAGTGGAGAAACTTGCGACCCATTCATAGCACACATATCCGTAGGTTTAGGGTCTTATGCATTGAAAACTGGTGTGATGGGTGGTGAAAGGGTTTCCAAATTGAATGAATTAATAAAAATAGAAGAGGATATGAGGTAGTTTAGATGGATGCAAAAATTCAATATGAAAGTCAGAATACGACAGGGTTATTGGTTAGTGAAGAGCAGTATACGTTAGCAGGTGTTCATATAGGTACCCAGCAAAAGACCAAGGGCATGATGAAATTCATATACAAAAAGCGTACAGATGGCCTTTACGTTATAAACATAAAGGAAACTGATAACAGAATAAGGTACGCAGCAAAGTTCATTTCTATGTATGAACCTTCTTCCGTACTTGTAGTGGGTGTAAGGCAGTATGCCCATAAACCGGCTAAGTTATTTGCTGATAACATCGGGGCAACAGCGGTAATGGGCAGGTTCATTCCAGGAAGGCTTACCAATCCCAATCTGGATGTGTTCACGGAACCTTCTCTTGTCATACTTACTGATCCATCTGCGGATCATCAAGCATTGCAGGAATCTAAAAAGATCCATGTGCCTATAATAGCATTGTGCGATACCAACAATGAATTGAACGATGTCGAGCTTGCAATACCCACTAACAATAAGGGTAGGATGTCTTTAGCTCTTGTTTACTGGCTTTTAACCCGTGAAGTATTGCTTGCACGTGGAAGTATAAAATCCCCCAACGATTTTACAATACCCTTTGAAAATTATGTCGCATCCCTGTAATTTTTAAAATTTTTGTTTTTTATTTTAATATCATCCATTCAATTTCTCTTGAGCCATCTAAGCCTTTTCTCTGACAGAAGCTTTCCAGCTGATATCAAATCCTTTGATTCCACACTCGGTATAACACGTATATCTTTAATTTTGAATCCAAACATCGCACCGCTAAACCTGAGTACAGTTGATACCATATACATTGATAGGAGGGATAGGTATAAACCCCAGAAAGAAGTTAAAAATTCAACGATCAGACCGGAAACAATAGAACCTACAAAGGTAACGATCCCTATAAGTGTATTGTACGTCCCCCAATATTCTGCTCTTTTGTTCTCCGGAGCTATGTGCAGAATATACGCAAAGAATATTACATTGCTAACTGCCTGTGCAGGACCGACCACAATAGAAACAATGTAAATGGGAAGCAAAGAAAAAGCAAGTCCATAACTCAAAGGAACCAGAACAAAAAGGAATCTGCTCATGATAATAAGCTTTTTCATACCGAATTTGTATATCATCTCTTCCATATAGAAAAGCACAATCAATGGAGAAACGGCAGATAATATATTTATAATAGTAATCTGGAAGTAATTTGCATGGAGTATTTTAACGATCGTTATATAAAATAATGGCCATGCCATAGACATTCCAAGGTTATAAAGCAGCTGCATCTGTATAAAGGGCTTAAACTCCGGCGTTTCATTCATAAGGTCTTTTATACTGCTTCTTTTCTGGGGTTTATATATACTTTTTGCATAATCCCTGCCAGAATTTTTTTTATCGTCTATCTTTATCAGAAGCAAGGTAACGGATCCGCCCACAGCAACAGCAGCGGAAATGGCAAATGGCAATATGAGCACATTAGAATTGTTGTTGTAAGAATAAAACATGAAACCAACCATTGCAATAATGCCCGCAATGCTTCCATATATCGAGGAACGTGTAATAAACCGATCCTTTTTGTTGGATTTTATTGCTGTTCCCACAAGGCTACTCCAGGCAGGAGTTGCCATTGATCCAACAATCAAGGAAACAGACAATATAACCATGAATAGCAGAGGGGTGGTAAAGAACAATAAAAAAATAAGTGCAATCCCGTTAACTATAGACCCGATAACAACAAAATTTATGTATTGCTTGGTCTGGTCAGCAAGTTTCCCCCAAAACCTCTGGAACAGGTTAGGAAACAGATTGGTTATGGCTTGCAAAAGCCCCATTATAGCAGAAGAAAAATTAAGGTACATGGCCTCATATGGAATCAGACTGGTTCCCAGATTATTGACAATACTTGTAGATACCTGATTACCGTACATTAAGGTAACCGTGCCATCCTTCTTTTTTCTCTTCTGCATTAAAATCTGATATATGCTAATAACTATTTATTGGTAACCGAAATACCCATTGAGCTCCAATATAAAAATACCCTTTCCGTTAATATTAAATATTGAAAATTACGTATTGATAACATGGTATCGAAAGGCGAAAATGTATATATGGTATCAGGTGGGGTTACCAAATTTTCTAAGGCTTCTCCTGATATGGATTTTAGGTTGAGAGTTAAAAAAGCTTTTGACTACGCAATGAACGATGCAGGGCTTTCTTTGGATGACATCGACGGATCCGTTGCATCATATTTTTCAGACCACTTTCAGAGACAGCTGATGGCCGGAATCATGGTGCAGGATTATCTCGGACTGGTTCCAAAACCCAACAAAAGGATTGAAGGAGGAGGTGCAACAGGTGGTCTGGCTTTCCAGGCAGGATATGAGGAAATAGCCTCGGGCAGGATGGATACTGTCGTGGTATATGGGTTCGAAACGATGTCCCATGTCAATACATGGAAAGGTAATGAGTTCATTGCTCTAGCAAGTGATACGAATTTTGATTATCCTATCGGTGGATTCTATACTGGATATTACGCAATGATGGCTGTAAGGCATATGCACGAATTCGGAACTACAGTTGAGCAATTAGCAAAAGTCTCTGTTAAAAACCATGGCAATGCACTGCACAATCCATATGCACAGAGCCCGATGAAATTGACAGTTGAGGATGTGAGGAATTCCCCCATGGTTTCATACCCCTTGACAAGGCTGGATGTTTGTACGATGTCTGATGGTGCAGCAGTAGCAATACTTGCATCTGAGAAAAAGGCCTTCGAAATTACCGATCATCCGGTATTGATAAAATCAATAGGCACAGGAACCGATACGATGAGGCTTTCTGACAGACCCATGGGCAAGGTACCGTTGCTTCCCAATGAAAAACCCTCTGATTATGAAAACATGAAATATCCCGGGGTGCATTCATTCAGGGCAGGGAGAACCGCTGCCATAGAAGCTTATAAAAAAGCAGGGATAACTGATCCTCTGAATGAAATAGACCTTGTGGAGTTACACGATGCTTATACTTCATCTGAGATACAAACCTACGAAGACCTTGGGTTATGCAAATATGGTGAAGGTGGCCAGTTTATCGAAGAAGGTAAATCCAATTTAAACGGTAAAGTGCCTGTAAATCCCTCCGGAGGGCTTCTTGCAGCAGGGCATCCTGTAGGTGCAACAGGCATAATGCAATCTGTGTTTATGTTCTGGCAGTTGCAGCACACGATAGGTAAGCATTTCCATGATGATCATCTCCAGGTCCCACGTGCAAAGCGTGGTCTTATACACAGCCATGCTGGAACTGGTACATATGTTACTGTAAGTATTATGGAGGCGGTACAATGACATTGGATCCGAATGCGAAATTGCCTGAAACTGAGAAAGGAACCGAGGTATTCAGCATAAACCCACTGGTAGTGAAATCTCACTACGAAATTGACTACATACACAGCTACGCGCAGGATAGCGAATTTTTCATTGCGCTGGGGAAAAAGAAATTACTCGGCAGTAAATGTAAAAAATGCGGATATGTATACGCAACTCCCAGGGCACACTGCATGATGTGTGGGGCAGAGACGGAATGGCATGAACTACCCCTGAAAGGCAAGGTACATACATTCACGACATGTTATTTCAGCGGTGAAGAGTTCCTGAATGAAACTCCTTTCAATCTGGTCATGGTGGAGTTTGAAGGTGTTGATTCCCTGTTCATGAGCAGGCTCATAGGGGCAGATACAGAAGATATTTACATAGGCATGCCGGTGAAGGCAAAATTCAGAAGAAACCAGAAGATGAATGTAACAGATGTATACTTCGTACCTGATATCAAAAAGTGAATTTTGACAAGGGCAAATATCCATAACCTTTTATATATTTGCATTTTATTGTATTAGCATGGAGCTTTAATTCAATAATTTTTATATAAAATGTATTTTCAGGTTCTTTATATTGACAGCAAAACATCAACAATATTATGTTTAAAATCTTCTTCAACACATTTGGTTATAACCTGCAATACACTGACGCAGTCAGGGGTGTTTTCATATCCAGTGTACAAAAAATCTCAACAAAAATCCTGGACAATATACACAGAATGTAGAAGAGATCATCAAAAATCAGGGTATGAAGATAAAACATCCTTCCAGGTAATGGTAACAAACATCGAATCAAACTTCGTATAATTCATGAGGGGTCTTCCCGCTCACGTTAGATAAAAGTTCTCTCTCCTAACGTATTACCGGAAGAACAAATCAATGGGGAGGGAGAGGTCCGTATCAGAAGACAAATAAGTGCATTATATTTCGGAATTATGAATTATTGGGCAGATATTCAATTTTATAAACATAATATAAATCTCCTGTCTTTATATAAGGGTCATGGCAGTCCAAATCTGCAAGATGCTAATATAGCTAAGGATTTAAAGAAAAAGAACCCGGATGATTTTATACCTGCTGACTTATAATCCAGTTCAGGTAAAGTTCTTAAAACCGATAAGCCAGAATTGCTAAAATTGGCGGAGTTTAGAATCGTTTCCGATCATCGTTTAGAAAATCCTGCCATAATAGAAAAAAAAATATGGCGTCCAGGATAGCCTGAATATAAATGATAAAATGTTGAATGATGCAGTGGAATGTTTTAAAAAATATTGGAAAAAATTGATGATGTTCTATAAAAATTGTGTGAATTTATCATGAATCTTGAGGGTCATTCCATTCAGTTTATTATACATCAACGCATAACCCCCTGGTTTCTGGCAATATGGCCATTCAGGATATTTTAATAACGTTACATACCCGGCATAGAAAAGGAAAAGATTATATGATTTTAAATAATAGTTGAAGCATGGAAAATGATAACGAATCTTATAAAATGCTAAGGGCTTCAGTAAAAAAATTTGTTGAAAATGAAGTGGAGCCGATAAGAACCAAAATCGACCAGGAAGATTTTTTTCCTATGGAATTATTCAAAAAAATGGGAGAGCTCGGTTATCTGGGCGTTACAATTCCAGAAGAATACGGAGGCTCAAATTTCGGATACATGGCACAGGCTATAATTGAAGAAGAGCTTGGATATTCTTCCCCCTCTCTTGCACTTTCATACGGTGCACATAGCAATTTATGCCTTGACAACGCTTTTAGAAATGGCTCCAAGTACATAAGAGAAAATTATGTTCCTAAATTGGCATCTGGTGAATATATAGGTTCTCTATGCTTAACAGAGCCCAACGCTGGTTCTGATGCCCTTGCATTATCTACAACTTTAAAAGAAGAAAACGGTACGCTTGTATTGAACGGTAGCAAAACCTTTATAACCAATGCCCCTTACGCAGATTTCTTCCTGGTGTATGCAAAAGATTCGGGTAAATATTCAGCAGTTGCAGTGCTTTCCACCGACGAAGGATTGGAAAGAGGAAAGAAATTTGAGAAAATGGGCATGCGCGGTTCTCCAACAGGTGAAGTTATATTCAACAACATAAAAATTCCAGAGAATCGCTTTATAGGATCAAGGTACACGGGAAAAGAAATAATAATGTCTGGTCTTAACTCAGAACGCGTTATTTTAGCTTTTATATTCGTAGGTTTGGCTAGGCGTGCACTGGACGAGGCGGTAAAATACTCAACGGAAAGGAAACAATTTTCACAACCTTTGTACGAGTTCGAACTTATTCAAGAAAAGTTATCCTACATGTACGTTAAATATCAAACAAGTAAATTATTGGCTTACAAGGCACTGGAAAGACTGCACAAGGATATGATGGATCCCTTAGATGCAGCATCTGCTATTATGTATGCCTCAGAAACTGCTGAATACATTGCACGTGAAGCAATACAGATATTTGGGGGATACGGCTACATAAAAGATACGGGTATAGAGGTAATGCATCGAGACGCTATTTTAGGGCAGATAGGGGCTGGAACTACAGAAATTAGAAAGCATGTAATTGCCAAATCTCTGGTAAAGCATTATATGAAAGATGGAAGCATAGACCCTGACTGAATTTTTTATCTTGCCATTAAACAACATATCCTTTTTCAGGTATACATAGAATGATTTTGTGATGAGATGTATAAAAGTTCAGTCCAACAGATATGTTTCAATATTCATTTACTATAACTAAAAACAATGTTTATATATAGATAATAAGATAGTAACACAATGTTTTCGTATAATCCTTCTAAAGATGCAATAATGAACACCAATTTGATGAAATTCGCAATGAAATACAATCTAGATATAGAATCTCTTTATAACAGGGCGGATAACGATCCTGAATGGTTCTGGCCTGAAGTCATAAAGGATACAGGGATTGAATTTTTTGAGAAATACGACAAAGTCATGGACACATCGATGGGCATTCCCTTTACCAAATGGTTTGTGAATGGTAAAATCAATATTGCATATAACTGTGTAGAAAGATACAAGGAATCTAAAAAAACTGCTATAATTTACGAAAATGAAAACGGTAAAACCATCAAAGTTTCCTATGAAGAGCTTGATAAATTATCCTCCTCTCTATCTTCATACATGCTGGATATGGGAATCCAGAAAGGGGACCGTGTCGGTATATACATGCCTTTCAATTTAAACAGTGTCATATCCTTTTATTCTATACTCCGTATAGGTGCAGTTGTAGTTCCGATGTTTTCTGGATACGGTTACGAAGCCGTTAAAACACGGGTTGAGGATGCAGGTATCAAATTGTTGTTTACCTCTGCAGGATATATGCGTAAAGGTAAATTCATAGATATGAGAAAAGTGCATGAAAAAATAAACGTAGAAAAAATTATAGATGGCAATACAAATACAGACGAGGTAAATTTTGATGAAGCAATAAAAGGTAATAAATATTCCAGTTCAGAAAAAACCCTATCGGAAGACCCTGCAATAATGCTCTATACCTCAGGGACTACTGGAAAGCCCAAAGGAACGGTCCATGTCCACGGTGGTGCATTGGTTAACATATCCAAAGAAGTCAAGTATTATATGGACCTTAAGGAGGAGGATGTCCTGCATTGGATAACCGATCTAGGATGGATGATGGGCCCATGGGCACTCATAGGTACAAACGCTCTGCATGGTACGCTATACCTTTATGATGGGGCAGTGGATTATCCAGATATATACAGAATGTGGGACATTGTAAACAAAAACAGAATTACTTTACTGGGATTGTCCCCGACATTGGTTAGAATGTACAGGTTTAACAATATTTCAAAACCTATGGAGGGAATAAGGGTATTCGCCTCGACCGGTGAGCCATGGGATGATGAATCATGGGAATATCTGTTCAATGTAATAGGCAACAAAAAAACACCAATCTCCAATATTTCAGGTGGAACCGATATAATAGGATGTTTTCTTGCTTCTAACCCTGCTATACCATTAAAGCCCAGATGCCTTTACAAAGGATTGGGGATGAATGCCTCTATCTACGATGAAAAAGGCAATGAGGTATACGACAGAGTAGGATATCTCGTTGCCAAAAAACCCTCCCCTTCAATGACCCGCAGCTTATGGAAAGACGATAAAAAATACATCTCCAGCTATTGGTCCATTTACAAAGACGTATGGTATCATGGCGATTTCGGTGAAATGTCCAGGGATGGATATTTTTATCTATACGGGAGATCCGATGACGTGATCAAAGTATCTGGAAAACGTGTTGGGCCCAACGAAGTGGAAGATATGGTCATGAAAGTTCCGGGTGTATTGGAAGCGGCAGTAGTTTCAATACCTGACAGTATCAAAGGGGAAGCCATAGCCGTTTTTTACATGGGTGAAGATAATAAGGATGAGGAAATAAAGAAAACTATATCTGAAGGAATGGGCAAATCCTTCGCACCTTCCTACATATTCAAAGTAAAAGGGTTGCCCAAAACCAGGAATGGAAAAATAATGAGAAGGGTAATTAAAAATGCCTTTTTAGGAACAGAAATCGGTGATTTAAGCAATACAGATGATACTCAATTAATAAACGATCTAATAGAACTGGGTAAAAAAACCATTAAACATTAATCTGATTTTAAAAATTGTTGGCAAAGATAAATAAAGGTTTAATTTTTAACTGCATGTTCCAATTTTACGTTTTGAGCTAATTTGACCTTGCAGTATTGATATAGCGCATCGTACAGAGGAAACTGGAGTTTCATGTTCTCGTAATCGTCTTTAGCGATTTCTCTGAATCCGAGAGCAGCGGCTTCAAGCCCTGCGGATTCTACCGGGGGGTCATCAATCCTTGCATCTGCACCTCTCACGATTTTAGCGAGTTCGTGCAGGGCAGGGTCTTTCAGATCATATTTTTTTATAATCGCATCAAAGCTAACGTATTCCTTACCGTTCTCTTTGTAATGCATTAGTTCTACACCGGGAGTATCAAAAGGTATTGCGTTTTCTTTTTTTGAAACTTCAATAACCTTATCCTTGGGCACAAACAAAAACTCTGCGTTATTATCAACAAACCTTGTTATAAGCCAAGGGCATGCAATTCTGTCCACTTTAGCTTTTTCTCTAGTTATCCATTTCATTTTTATCCCCTTTTAATATAGTGAACACACTGTATTTAGTTTTATTGTACATGTTCATTTTACATGAAATTTTATAATACGTCATCCAATTTTAAAGCACGGTATACAAAATTATAGCATCAATATATTTTAATAATTATGACGCATTACTAACTTAAATTTTGGTATTTATGGTGATTAACATGGATTATGATTATTTTAAAAGCATTGCAGAAGATATAAGAAAAAACGCTATGGAGCACAATAGATTGTTTGAAGAATCGATATCCTTAATAGCATCTGAAAACCTTTTGTCTCCTCTAGCTAAAGAAATGATGGTAACGGATTTGAATTCCAGATATGCAGAAGGATTGCCGGGAGATAGATATTACGAAGGTAACCAGTATGTTGATCAAATAGAGCTCAAAGCGATAGATTTAGCAAAAAAATTGTTCAATGTTGATTTTGTAGATTTAAGGCCTATCTCTGGTACGGTTGCAAACATTGCGGTATTGAAGGCCATTGCCAAACCAGGTGATAAGATAGCAACGGTTTCTCTGAACAACGGTGCACATATAAGCACTGCTGAATTCGGTGCGTTCGGTATCCGGGGGGTTAAACCCGTTTACATGCCCTTCGATCAAAAAGAAATGGTCATCGATGTGGACCAGGCAAGGAAGGTAATCTTGCAGGAAAAACCTGTGTCGGTATTGTTTGGATTATCCCTGTTTCTTTTCCCTGCCCCCATAAAAGAACTCATGGACGCTATAGAGGAAGTGAATGCTATTCCATGGTACGATGGCGCACATGTACTCGGATTGATTGCAGGAAAGAAATTCCAGTATCCTTTTGAGGATGGTATAAGTGTATTATCTGCAAGTACCCATAAAACTTTTCCTGGACCTCAGAGAGGAATATTGCTTGCCAATAACAACGATGAGAAATTCAACAAGAAATTAACTAGTGCAGCTTTTCCAGGTGTTACAAGCAATCATCATTTACATACCCTTGCCGCTTTGGGTATAACCTTGGCAGAAGAACTCGTTTACGGTGAACAATACGCTAATCAAATAATAAAAAACGCAAAGAAATTAGGTGAAGAATTATACAACAAAGGTTTCAATGTATTGTGCCCAGACAAAGGTTTTACAGAATCCCATACCATTGCAATAGATGTTAGTGATCTTGGCGGTGGTGAGTTATGCGCTAAAAAATTGGAAGAAGGGGGTGTAATAGTCAACAAAAATATGCTTCCAGGAAATAAAAGCGCCAAGAACCCTGATGGGCTGAGATTGGGCACACCTGAAGTTACTAGGCTTGGATTCGATGAAGATGATATTGCACAGGTGGCTGATTTTATATATAGAATTCTCAAGAAAGAAGGCAATTTAAAGGTGATCAAACAAGAGATTAAGGAATTCAAAAAAGGCAAGAACAAGATTAAGTACTGTTTTTACGAGGGCCAAAACCCCTATGAATATATAAAAATGGTATGAAACATGGTAACCATAAAGGTGAAAATAAACGGTTCAGAAGTGAAAACAATCGATTTCCAGAAAGAGATCGATGTAAAAGACCTGTTAAACAATCTAGGAATGCCTGTAAACATCAATGTAGTTATATACAGGGGATTGCCCCTGCCTGAAAACTACGTATTCAAAAAGGATATGGAAGTGGATGTAATCACAATATTCTCAGGCGGGTAGGGAAACTGTAAAAAAACAACTCCAAACTTTTTTAAGAAATGAATTAAAAATTTATTGAAAATTCAGTGGAACATATATGCGTTTTTCTCCCTTTCCTTGGCGTTAGGCTGAGAATAATGATTCATGACCTTTTCCGTAGCTTTTCTGAAGTCCTCCATTGATACAACGCTTTTGTTGGCCCTTATCGCAAACATGCCTGCTTCCGTTACAATGGCTTTTATATCCGCACCTGTTGCACCTTCTGTTTTTTCCACCAACTCATCTATATCGATTGAGGATTTATTGTATTTTATATTCTTGAGATGAATTTCGAATATAGACTTCCTGCCAATCTTGTTCGGTTTGGGTATTTCAATGATCCTGTCAAATCTTCCAGGTCTAAGAAGTGCATCATCTAGAATATCTGGCCTGTTGGTAGCTCCGATAATTTTTGTATTTCCCAGAACCTCAAAACCATCCAATTCTGCCAGCAACTGCATTAAGGTTCTCTGGACCTCCCTGTCACCTGAGGTTGATACATCCATCCGTTTTGAACCTATGGAATCTATTTCATCAATGAAAATAATAGAGGGAGCCTTTTCACGCGCCAATTCGAACAATTCCCTCACCAGCCTTGCACCCTCACCTATGTATTTCTGCACAAGCTCAGACCCGACCAGCCTGATGAAAGCTGCGTTTGTATGATGCGCAACTGCCTTGGCAATCAGGGTCTTACCTGTACCTGGAGGCCCTATTATAAGAACCCCTTTCGGCGGATCGATGCCTATGGTTCTGAACTTATCTGGATATAACAGTGGAAATTCCACCGCTTCCCTGACTTCCAATAATTGCTGTTCCAAACCACCTATCTGGTCATACGTAATGTTGGGTTTTTCAATGATCTCCGCACCAGAAACAATCGGGTCTAGACCAGGTGGTAAAACTTCCACAACTGATAAAGTTTGCTTGTTCAATGATACCCTTGCCCCGTTTTTCAATTCGGATCTTGGTATTCTTTCGGAGTAAGTTACTATAAAATCAGGGCCTGTGCTACTCTTTACCACAACCCTTTTGTCATCAATTACGTCTTTTATATTGCCCACAATCAATGGCGTAGCTCTCAGACGGTCCAGTTCTGCCTTTGTCTTTATAATCTCATGTCTGAGGTCATCCATTTCCATTTTAAGCTCTTCGTTTTCAGTAATCTTCTGTTCCAGTTCCTCAGAAAGCTCCTTTATCTGGGCTTCCAAAGTATGGATCCGATCTTCCAACGGAAGCATTTCATCATCCATATAAACCACTTAATTACATTTTACGGCTTTGCCTTTTTGCATACCTGGTAACATATCCAGATATGCGATTGAGAGTTTTCTTGTATGGAATCTTGACTTCATTACCTTGCAGCACAGACATATCAGTAAGTTCCAACACCTTCTCTCTATTCAAATAAAAATCATCCCCAAAATCGTTAGGATAGTTCTTTACAAGTTCTATGGCAACCCTTTTCACAAATTTATGTCTTATATTACCCAATCAATCTCACCGTTTAATATTAAATCAAAAAGGATATATAAAGTTACTTATCGAGGCGCTGTGCAATTTAATGTCAACTACCCCTCCCTGACGGAAGGGGCTTGTTGCTGGTCTCCCCTCCACCGAGTGGAGTTTCATTGAACCGCAA
>JBMFVL010000027.1:0-18080 GCA_049966015.1 Thermoplasmata archaeon
ATAACATCCTCTATTTCTAGAATACTTCTATCATAATGTAACAATATAATGGATGGGAAGTTTCCATTCATCAAACTTTTCATGGTAGTATTATATTCAGCACCAGTTATATGTGAAGGAAAATTTCCATGAGGATATGATTTGGTGCTTTTTAGTTGAAAATTGTCTTTTTCAGTTTTTGTTAGTAAGATGGGCTCTTTCTTTGGATGATTGCAATAAAAGTCGTAAACTGGTGTATTAGGTGGGTAAGGAATGAGAGGACTACCACATCTCAGTTACATATCTTATCAATTGTGACTGATTTTTGTACACACCACTAGCTTCAGAAAAATATGGTTTAAGATTAATATTCACCAACAATATACAACAAAACAGATTAAATACTTTCCTTTTTTTTCTTTATGGTGTAGTAATATATGATTATATTCTCAAATTAATTATTATGTGTATATAAATTAGCATAACAGAAAACTTTGTAATCTCACAGTATAGCTAAAATAATGGTAAAAATTTTCTCCCTTTATCAATAAAACTGTAATGTTTATATAATTTAAGTCCATAAAATTATAGATCATAACGAAAAATGCTCTATTGAGGCAAATGATTTATAAGTATATTATAGTATATTGTATTATGTCTTATAAAGAAGAAGAAGTAAAAGACGCCCATGTTAAAGATCTAATCAGGGCAAGAGAGAGTTTAATGGAAGAATTGGAAGCTATTATTTACTATGAAGCGCGTGTCTCTGTTACTACTGATAAAACTCTAAAAGGTGTGTTAGAACACAACAGGGATGATGAAAAAGAACATGCAACATTGTTAATCGAATGGATTCGCAGGAACGATCCTGCTTTCGAGAAAGAGCTCAAAGAGATATTATTCAGCAAAAAAGAACTTAAAGACCTATGGGACTGAGTAATTGCAGAATTCTTTGATTACGCATTTATTGCACAGTGGTTTTTTTCTGCAAACCTCTTTTCCATGCTGTACAATAACAGCATGGTAATTTTTGTAAATTTCAACATCGGCCTTTATTGTTTTTTCAAAAAGTTTCTGAATCCCATCATAGTCGGTTTCTTTATAACCAATCCTCTCTATAATCCTTTTTGTATAAGCGTCTACAACAAATATTCTCTTATTAAAACCGTAAAGCAGGATTGAATCCGCTGTTTCTGGACCTATCCCCTTAATATCTAAAAGTTGTCTTCTTATTTTTTCAATATCATTTGTTTCTTCAAACTCCTTTATTTTATTTATGCTAAAAAATGATGAAACTCTTTTAAGCACACATGCCTTGCTCTGGTAAAACCCTGAAGGCCTTATGCATTCCTTGAGCAAGTACTCATCAGAGTTTAAAACAGCTTCCAAGCTAAGAATACCCTTTTCTTTAAGGTTTTTTATGGCCTTTTCTACGTTATTCCATGACGTTCTCTGGGTCAAAACAGCGCCAATAATTATTTCGTCTAGGCTATCACCTGGCCACCAGTGTAAGTCCCCATATTTTTCAAATAATTTCTCGTAGAGGTCATTAAGTGCAATCATATCCGCTGTTCGACCTGTGGTACGTGTGTAAATACCCGCTTGATATTGTAATATGTATCCCTCTGGGCAGGTATATATCCAGAATCCATTATGGTTTTCACCATGGAAGGAATATCCATATGGTAGGATTTGCCAGCTGCGCTTATAACGTGCTCTTCCATCAATATTCCCCCCATATCATTAGCTCCAAAGTGCAATCCTATCTGTGCAATCTTATGACCCTCTGTTACCCATCCTGATTCTATATTTCTGAAATTGTCCAAGAAAATTCTGGATATGGCAAGCATCCTCAGGTAATCATTTGAACTCGGCCTTTTCAAATTGCTTAATGCAGTATTTTTGGGTTCGAAACTCCAGGGTATAAAAGCAGTAAAGCCATGGTTTTTGTCTTGTAGGTCCCTGACTTTTGACAAATGCTCTATCCTCTCTTCTATCGTTTCAGTAAATCCAAATACCATGGTAGATGTCGTAGGCATTCCAAGTTTCTGGGCCTCATCCATTATCTTAAACCAGCTTGAAACTGTATTTTTTTTCGGGCTTATGAAGTTCCTTATACGGTCTACAAGCATTTCTGCACCACCTCCTGGCAGGGATTTCATACCTGCATTTTTCAATTTCTCCAGAACCTGTACTGTGCTCAATCCAGATTGGCGTGCATAAAAATCAATTTCAGTTGTGGTCAAGGAATGTATATCAACTGTTGGATACCTTTCTTTAATTGTTTTAAACGTATCTGTTATATAATCTAAATAAATCTCGTCATTAAGTCCACCTTGGAGAAGAATCTGTGTACCCCCTATTTTAACAAGGCCGTCAACCTTTTCCAATATTTGATCTATGGTGAGTACATAGGAATCTTTATCGTTTTTTCTTCTGTAAAAAGCGCAGAATTTGCAATTAACATTGCAAATATTGGTGTAGTTTATGTTTCTATCCACTACGAAAGTAACAATGGGCAAAGGGGCTCTTTTCCATCTCAATTTATCAGCTATTTTTCCCAATTTAACCAAAGGGGCATCTTTATAAAGAAATACGGCTTCATCAGAGCTAATCCTTGTGCCTGAAAGGGCTTTGTCCATTATTGACTCTATCTTATTCATTTTCCTTCCTCTACAAATATTTTATATGTGGAATGTTATCAATCAATCCCAACCTATACGATTCCTCAAAGAAAATACGCAGTGATTGTTTTTCATCCTCTCTCAGATGGTAATGAAGACGTTTATAATATTCCTCTAGAAGGCTCTCCTCTAATCCCGTTTTGGATTGAGCATATTTTATTATTTCATTCATATCATTCAAGGATTTTTTCAAGGAATTTTTCAAAGCGTTATTTATTTTCTCTATAGACCCATTTTGGATACTTTTCCTGGAGATCCAAACCGCAAATACAGAAGGCAAATGGAATATATCATACCATTCTTCTCCCAGGTCCAGTATGTACTTATATCTCCCCTCCATCTTCAAGGCTTTATCCCCTATAGCTAAAACCACATCCTTGTTTAAATCTGTAGTTTCTATATACCTTGAAATATTGTAACCCTTCTTATTCAAAATGATTTTAAGCATATTTACTGAGGATAATGATTCATGTGTTGTATATATCTCTCTGATCTTACCAAGATCCTCATTTGAAAACAACTTAACACTCAATACCCTGCCTTTGGAAGCAATGCAAATGTCTGGGAATACTATGACATCATTGAGCAACGATAACGAGAAGGAAGATACAGGAGACACATCCAAGTTGCCTTTTGAAAATGATTCTACTAGCTGTTTAGGCGTATCGTAAACAAGTTCCCATCCATCAGGCAAAGGAACATTTCCGTTAAAAATGTTATAATAAACAGGCAATACGTTGATGTAATTGATAACTCCCAATTTCATCTCTATTCCCCTGTATATTCACTAGTGGTTAATACTGGTATCCCGTTTCCTTCTTTGATCAAATCTACAAGTTCGTCTTTTTCCTTGACATCTTCCCATGTGTTGCCTCCTGCAGCATCCAATATCCGTTCTTCGTAAGCAGTCCCACCAATATCATCTGCACCAAAAGAAATGGAGATTTGCGCAACATTTTTTCCTACTGTTACCCATGGTATTTTTATATGTTTTATATTATCAAAAAATATTCTGGATATTGCCACAACTCTGAGATCTTCAACTCCTCCTGGACCTGAAAGGTTGTATCTTTTAGCAAGTATGTTATTATCTTTATTATAAGCCAAAGGCACAAAAGCAACAATGCCTTTTGTTTCATCTTGCATTTTCCTTATAATATCCATATGTTCAATGATGTCCTTTGGTTTTTCAACGTGTCCGAAAAGCATGGTTGCATTAGTATTTATTCCAAGCATATGGGCGTTTCTATGTACAGAAAGCCATTCTTTTGCAGTTATTTTCGTAGCCATCATTTTTTTCCTTATGTATGGGTTGAATATTTCTGAGCCCCCTCCTGGCATAATGTCCAAACCTGATTCTTTAAGAATTTTCAAGGTATCATGAATATTTACTTTAGATAATTTGGATAGAAAATTAACTTCAACTGCAGTCAACGCCTCTATACACAGATTTTTACTTATCCCTTTTATCCCCCTAAAAACCTTTTCGAAGTATTCCAAATTGCAGTTGGGGTTAAGCCCCCCTACGATGTGTATCTCATTAACTCCATATTTCAATGTTTTACTGACTTTATCCAAAATCTGCTCTACTGTATATTCATATGCTCCAAGATCTTCCCTATCCTTTCTAAAGGAGCAGAACCCACAGTGGGATACACATATGTTAGTATGGTTTATGTTCACATCCTTTCTCCAAAATACACGGTCTCCAAAATATGCTTTTTTAATATCATAAGCGGTCTCACCCAAATCCATTATGTTTGCGTTTTCGTAAAGGAAAAGTGCTTCTTCTGTGGTTATTCTATTTCCAGAAAGGCGCTTGCTTAAAATTTCATAAACGTCCATACAATCAAATAAACCACTTACAAATATTTAATAGCAATGCGTTGTTATTAATTTGTTACTAGTTCTTATTTGCTTTTGATAGCATTTTATATCATTTACTTATTAGAAAGTTGCAATATCTCCTCTATAATATTTCTATATCTTTCTTTTATTGAATAATATGTAAATCTCCAATCCTTTCTTTTATTCAGAAACCCCGCTCTGTAAAGTGCTAATAAAGATAAGGTTACTGTTGATTGAGGCAATTTTAAAGGTTTTTCTAGGTCACAAGCACATATTTCTTTATGCTTTATTAAAACGTATAACACTGCTAGCCTTGTCCTGTTCCCAAGAACTTTTATTAATTTTTCTATTTCTTCGTAGTTATTTATGTCTACCGGGGATATCTTCTTAACAACACAAATATATCTATTATTTTTATTGGCAATTTTACCCATACTACCTCTATATGTAATATATCCTATCTATTTAACCCCATGAATATAGTTATTTTTATATTCGTACTTATAGAACCTTTTTTTAAGTTTCAAAGAAACATTAACCAAGCTTATCATTACTGGAACCTCTATTAGTGGGCCTATCACGGCTGCGAAAGCTACACCCGAACTTATACCAAAAACAGCTACTGCCACAGCAAGAGCAAGTTCAAAGTTATTGCTAGCAGATGTGAAAGATACAGTTGCGTTTTTTTGATAATCTAGTCCTAATTTTATACTCATGAAAAAACTACTAAAGAACATGATAAAAAAGTAAAGTATTAGTGGAATCGATATAATAACGACATCAAATGGTATTTTTAGAATTGTATCACCCTCCATGCTAAACATAACTATTATGGTAAACAACAGAAAAATCAAAGATACTGGACTTATTTTAGAAATGAAATCTCTCTCATACCACCCTTCCCCCTTTTTATGTGCCAATATATAGTGAGTTGAAGCACCTAATATTGCAGGAATTCCCAAGTATATTAATATGCTTTCTGCTACCATCCATATCGATACCTTGACCATACTACCTGAAATTCCAAATAAAGGTGGCAATATTGTTATAAATATCCATACATACACCACATAGAAAAGCACTTGAAATAAGCTATTGAGGGCTACCAAACCAGCTGCAAAGTCTGTATCCCCTCCCGCAAGCCCATTCCATACCAAAACCATTGCAATGCATCTAGCAAGGCCGATCATAATAACTCCAATCATAAACGCAGGCATACCCCGTAAGAAAATTATTGCTAAAATAAACATTAAAATTGGTCCGATTACCCAGTTTTGGATAAGTGATAATGCAACAAGTTTTCTGTTTCTGAATGTAGTACTAAGTTTTTTATATTTTACCTTTGCAAGAGGGGGGTAAATCATAAGTATAAGTCCAATAGCGAGAGGAATCGATGTAGTACCTATCTGCAAATTAGATATAAATGTTGAGAAAGTTGTGAAAAAAAAACCTAGCAATATGCCAATGGACATTGCCATGAAAATCCATACAGTTAAGAAACGATCTAATAACGGAAGCTTATTTCCGATAGATGGATTTTCACTTCCCATATGAAATGCCATTTGATATCCCTAACCGTAGGAGCTTTACTTTTATTGTGCAAGAGAAATAAGTTCTGGTAAAAATGTACCAAGGTCAAAATGGGTCCTAGCTGTTATAATGCGTTCTGAGGTTTTTACTACTGGTTGGTCTAAGAAAATAGCTCCATATTTATCAACCTCTTTCTTTATGCTATGATGTCCTGTAATTTTTTTGCCTTTTAGAAGACCTGCCTCTCCCAAAACTAGAGGAGCATGACATATAGTGGCAAATGTACTTCCTGTTTCATACAAATGTGTTATTACTTCTATGGTTTTGGGATTTTTTAATAGATTCTCTGGTGATTTGGCCCCGGGTAGAAATATCAAATTATATTCCTTTGTAGTATCTTTGTTCAATTCATGTAGTAATCTAGACGGTCTTATGACATCTATTCCAAATTGTCCTTTATAATCTCTATTTTCCCATGCTAGAACGTCAAAAGAAATATCGTTTGCCTTCATAACATAGTATGGAACCCATAATTCAAGGTCATGAAATCCTTCGTCTATTATTACGCCTACATGTTTTGTCAATATTCTCACCAATTACAGATATAACATTATAATATTTAAATATGATGTTATAATGATTACTAATATAATTTCTTGTATTGAAATCAATTTAGGTTACGAATCCTCATAATAAAAAACATATGCTTTACATAAGTGCCAATAACTGTGGTACAATTTTTGATATGTTTATGTAAGCAATGAAAAAATAATCGTATGTTTAGTGCAAAGACAAAATTTTACAAATGATTAATGACAATAATACTAAAGAAATAATAAAAAAATTGAAAGGTTGGATACTGCGTTTATCTCAATAGGTGGTTCCTGAGAGGTTAAGCAAAATACCATTGACTATATCCTGATCTTGAAAATATGAAGTTCCATGCTCTACCAAATGATCCTAGGTGGGGCAGTGCAAGACAGGGTATTAGTATACATATAGAAATCTCAAGTAAGTTGCAGAGTTATATGAAACAGCACCATCATTTGGCTATTGAACACATAACTCCTCCACAAAGGACCTAATGTTCCTATGTATTGCACAAATACTGTATTTAGGTATGCATTGGTAAGTTATTGAGGTTCGTTTGCAATTCAGTAAGAAATCCAGAACATGGGACAGTCCCTCTGCTTCGTATCCTCTGTATTTTATGGATATAAATGAAGCAATTTTTGCTAAGTTGGATCCATTGAATGGCGTCCCAAGAGTTATAAATCTATGCAAATTTACGTTGGGGAATACAACACCAAAGCATCTGTTTACAACTCAAAAGTTTGATTCAAGAACTCTTAATATCCTGAATTAAACATAATATATATGCATGGGAAATACTCAAATATTTTCAATGTTATGTATAATTGATAAATATGTTAGAGATAAAAAAAGTTCCTTCTGGCATCCCAGGTCTTGATGACCTGATTATGGGTGGATTTAATGTACCTTCATCTGTATTGATTGCAGGGGAACCAGGAACTGGAAAAACCACCTTCCTGCTTCAAAGTTTGTTTGAGGGTGCAAGAAAAGGTGAAAGTGGTCTTTATATTACTGCAATATCTGAACCAACATGGCTTACTCAAAGGTATATAGCTACATTTTCTTTCTATGATGAAACTCTAATTGAAAAAGAAAAAATAATTTTTAAGGATATAGGAAATACGTTATTGAAAGACCCTTCTAATACAATAAAGGAAATAGAAGAGTTGGTGGAAAGCTATACCCCCCAGAGGCTTGTAATTGATCCAATAACCCCAATGAAAAATTATTGGGTGCAAAGTGGTAAGGCAAGGGAATCTATACATGAACTTTTAACCCATCTCAAGGTTTTTAGCACACTTACACTCATATCCTCGGAATTAACCGCTCAGTCTTTAACAACATCCGTGGAAGCGTATATGGTGGACTCTGTGATTGTGCTGAGTTATCCAGAAGAAGAAAAAAATGTAAGGAGAAAATATCTGGAAGTTTTGAAGATGAGGGGTACAAGGCATAGGACGGGCAGAAACTATCTTGAAATAGATAACAATGGTGTACACATCGTTCCAGGTTTTTCATAAATGCTTCATAACATATTCTCTCAAAGCAATTGCATTATTGTGCTCTTGATCTTTGGCAGCGTACAAAAATACAACATCTCTCTCTTTTAAAATTTTTTTAATGCTTCCAATAAACTCGCCTATTTTAACATTATTATCCAACTCTTCAAAATATTTGAATTTGAACTCTTCCCACCTGGTAATATCATGGTTGAAAAAAATCCTCAGGTTATTAGAAGGGGCAAAATCCTTTGCCCAGTAATCTATTTTTATTTTCCCTTTTCTAAGGCCTCTAGGCCATAACCTATCTACCAATATAGCAAACTCTTCTGTTTTATTAAATTGATATACTCTACATGGTTCAATAGTATTCATATATTATATATCAAACAACAACATATAAAATATAGTTTTTCCTATAATGCTTTAAAGAACTTGTTTATTTGAATAAAAAATGGATGACCAAAAATCCTTTTCATGAATTACGATTGTTGTATCTGTAACAACCAATAAACTAACTGGCAAAAATATAACAGAAATGTTAATAATCCTAAAATATTAAAAAAGAAAAGGTTTTATTAAAAAAGGTTTACTTCTGTTCATTCGTTTCTGTTTTGTTATCTGTTGAACTTTGTTCTTGCTGTGTTTCATCTTTGGGGTTTTCTTCTTTTGATTCCTCTGCCTTGGATTCATCTTTCGGTGTAGAGCTACTTTTTTTACCCATCTTGTACAACATAATCACAACTATTATTATGATTATAAGTACAATCACGCCAATTACTGCATATATAAGATCGTTATTAGAAGTAGAACTGGAAGTTGATGTTATATGAGTGTAGGTTATTGTTATTGATACAGCGCTACCATTTACAGCAAAGCTTCCATTTGACGGAGAAACAGTATAGTTGGCTATCTGAGAAACGGTGTAGCTATACTTGCCATTAACCACTAAAAATACTATTTTATTTCCTGTTGATTTTTGAGTTACGCCATTAAGTGTAACTGACCATGTGGTGTTAACAGGCAACCCATTCTCCACAAACGTTACGTTGTATTTGGGTATATAAGTATAAGTTATGTTTATTGATACAGCGCTACCATTTACAGCAAAGCTTCCATTTGACGGAGAAACAGTATAGTTGGCTATCTGAGAAACGGTGTAGCTATACTTGCCATTAACCACTGAAAATACTATTTTATTTCCTGTTGATTTTTGAGTTACGCCATTAAGTGTAACTGACCATGTGGTGTTAACAGGCAACCCATTCTCCACAAACGTTACATTGTATTTGGGTATGTATGAATAGGATATTGCTATTGTCATATTAGATGTAAGGTTAAATGATCCAGAGGCAGGATTTACAGAATACCCATTTACAGCCATTGTGGTATAATTATAAATTCCATTGAGTAATTCAAAGGATACGTTATTGCTTGTTGTTGTTTTTGTATAATTCATTCCTACAGTTATTCCCCATATTGTACCTGCCTTTAAACCGGTTTCCCTGAATGTTACGTTGTACCATTGCTTAAATACGACATTTATCGTTACATTACCGTTAACTGTAAAAGAACCTGAGGAAGGTATTGCTACATATCCGGGTGCAAATATTTTATAGGAATATGATGTCCCATTCGTAATATTCGCATATAATGAAGAATATATTGAACTGTAGGTTGTGCTTACATTACCTGTTGTTAAAATTATACCCCATGATCCATTGTTCTGTGACAACTTTGTCAGGTTCAACCCTGTTTCATTTACAATTAACGTATACACTTTTGCAAATGTTACATTTACCACCTGGAATTTGCCATTTAACGTAACTATGCCATTTACTGATCCTTTTAATACATATCCGTTAGGTGCGTTTATTGTGTATGGCAGTTTACCAGTAGTTGAGGATATGTGGAATATTGTAGATGTTGTATTAGATTGCTTTGTTATATTGTTGAAGGTAACTCCCCAAATTGTACCTTTTGGTAAGCCTGTTTCATTAAATGCTATAGGCACACCGACGTGTACCAAAGGAGCATAATCATAACCGTATATCATACCAAAGTCATTGAATGGCGCTAAACCTAATCCATTGGATACATTCAGTGTGTTATATCCACTCCAGTAATTACCGCCTAATTTTGGACCGCCTATAATGTTTGTTCCATTTTTAGGTGTAATATTCCATGTGTTCATCATGTTTGCGTAATTGCCCTGGGTTGTTATGATGTTGTTGTAAATTACGTTCTTTGTGGAATTTACTAACTCTAATCCATATGTACCGTTTATTATATTGTTGTAAACCATTGTACTGTTTGTATACATGTAGTAAATATCATATGAATTCATTATGAAATCGTTATTGGATATAATTGCTTTATTGGATTGTATAGATGTATATCCATTCCCATACCCGTTTCCTTTAATACTGTTATTATTAAACAACTCATTTGTTGATAGCTGGCTCACCATAGATACTCCATTATTATAAAATTGGTTATTGGTGATGATGTTGTTGTTACCAATGTATTCATAAATTCCATAATAATCGTTGGATACATTGTTGTAGGATAGTGAGTCATTACCGCTCATGTATATAAATGTAATCGGACCTGCAATTCCATTGAAATATCCACCTATGTTGTTTGTCAACATGTTATTTCTTACCACTGAATAATTTGTAGTATACATCGTTAACGCAACTCCACCCATTAACAAGGATATATTGTTGTTTACTACATTGATATACATTGAGTTGTATGTATTGATTATACTTATTCCATAGATGGAGGATAAAATTATAGTCCCATTCTGAGTTGCTATTGAGTTGTCGTATTTAATGTGGGTTATTGTTATATTTGAAGAATCCCCTATTGCATAGATGCTGTTTAGGGCAACACCTGTTTTATAAGCATTTCCGTAGATATATTCTACCGTGCTATCTGTTGATACATTATTAATAACAAAATGGCTAGATGTGCCATTTACCTGTAATAGTACAAATGATTCATATCCAAAGTCGTTGCCTATTAAGAACAATGGGTTTAATGATATTGTTGTATTGTTCATTGCATATGGATCTGTAGTCGATCCTTTACCGCCCAACAAACCTGCAGTCGCCATTTGTGAATAAATATTGTTATTGGTTATGTATACAGGGGTATAATACAAATTAGGATGAGCCGTCATTGATATTGGAGCTAAACTGCCATAATTCCCATTCGTTCCAATCGTTGCATTAGTAAAGTATGGGTTATATCCATTTGCAAGTGCTTCTAATGTATAATTACCAGGGGGCAACTTAAAGGATATTTTTCCACTTCCTGTTGTCGGAATGTATGAGGAATTGTTTAAAGCCATGATATTATTTGGGTTTGCCTGGGAGGCAAATATAAATGCGTATGATGGATTCACAGTTGTATTTATGTTTATAGAACCAGGTAAGGCACCGTGAGAAGTGTTCCATAATGGCATAAGCAATGATGGACCGGTTCCCAAATATTCGATAGGTGTGCCACTAACATTCTTCCACCATGTCGCTATGCCTATTGATGTCTCACCGGTTTCAGAACCAGAGTTGTAGGCTGCATTTATAGTAGTATACTCTTTTGTTGTATCGCTTAGATATTTAAGTGTATCATATCCAGATATGTTGGTAATTGTAGTGGTTGAACCTGCTCCTGGACCAACTGTTACAAGTTCTGCATCATCCGGGATTCCAAGGGGTGTTTTGAATTTTCCACTCACTTGGAAAAATGCAGGTGTGACCTTCTTGTTTATCCCTTTATTATTGAATAATACCCTGTCATAATATCCTGAATAAACCTTGCCACCATAGGACAAAGAATAGTTAAAGTACAGGGCTACCATATTATTTTCAGTTGTTACATTATTGTATAACTTTACTGTGAATGGATATGTGATGTTGAACATTGGACCTATTGCATAATAAAAAGTTGGTGCAACAATTGTTCCATTATATTTATACAGTGTGCTATTAGACATGGTCATATTTGAGTTTGTAAAGTTCCATATATTATTCATGAATTGTAAAGCAGTGCCATTGAAATCAATCACGTTTTGTGTCCAGTAAACATTGCTATTGTTTCCCATAACTGTTGTATTATAAAGTATAGTATTCATCTGTATAGATACCCAGTTAGGGGAGCCGGTTTCAAGCTGGTTGTTACCATTGTAATAGGCACTAAATGAAGACAAATTTAAGATACCTTCAAAACTGGAAGTGTTATACGTTATAGCACCTTTGGTAGATATACCATAATCTGCAATACCCATTGGGGCAGGGCTAGATGGATAGGCAGGACCTGTTGTGTTTGTATGATGGTATATTGCATAAAAGTTAGGTTCGTATACATATCTTGAAGGTATTTTTTTTGCATCAATTAAAGACTGAACATTTTTTTGTATTTTTTTAATATTTTGTATATTGATTCTATTTCCTATATTAGATATGCTATTAGCGGTCAAGTTATTTGTTGGTTTGTTTATGTTATTACCAGTTACTGTAGGTACTATAGATAGAATCATCACTACAACTAAAGCTAATATTAAACATCTTTGTATAAATCCTCTCATTTTATCAACCCTAGAGGTCTTTATATAGTCACAATACTTAAATATTTCTCTTGGATGTGTTTATGGCACTATTCTATCTGCCCATATTGAAAACATATTGTGCCAAACACCAGTGCATAATAAATCATTGCTTATCCTATTGTAAACGGCATTACAAAATTTCCCACTGATATTTAATATTCCCTTCATTTTTCTCATTTATACTTTCTGATGCTAACATATTTTTCTTTCTATGCTTCGACGTGTATAGTTATATTATTATATTTATTGTTGTGCAGTGGTACACTATTCTATCTAAAACTTATGATGCTATTACTTAATCTACAAGTATTTCTCCCCCTTCTAGAAAGGAGTATGAAATGGATGGTAAAAAGATATAAAAGCAACAGATGTTAAGAATAAGTAATAAGTGTATATAAAATTCTCAAAAAGTGCATCGGAAAGTGTCCAATAATGGATGTAGAAAATCTTAGAATGACATAATGGTAAGTTACAAAATCTTCTACAATGATAATAATTTTATATCTAAGCTATAAAAATAGAAAATAATAAATAGTGATTATTCAATAATAGGGCTGTTACAGGTGTTAGTATGAATATAGAATCAACAGGGTTAATTGGATTAAGGGTATTCACTCCAAATGGGTTTGCGTTGGGGGATGTCAGCAACATTGTAGTAAATATAGAAAAAGCGTCTGTAGACGGCCTTTTTATTACTGATACAAACAGGGTTTTAGTTGAAGGTGGAAAAGCTGTATACGTTCCATACAGATGGGTGCAATCTGTGGGTGATGTAATACTGTTGAAGTATTTCCCCAAAAGAGTTACTGCAAAAGTTGAAGAAGAAGAACAATAAACAATTTAATTATTTTTAAAATTCTTGATTTTGATGTATTCTTGACCATTTGCAATCCTTACATAAAAAAACAAACCTATAAGGCTCTATGTATAAAAATAAATATTACACATACATATAGTTGGGTAGGGGTAAGCAAAGAGGTCATAGGATGGGCGATGACAACGTATCTTTGTCGGTTATCATTCCAGCATTGAATGAGGAAGCTTCAATTGGTGGAGTTATAAAAAAAGTTCGTGATGTTCTAGATAAAGCTAATATTAAGTATGAAATACTTGTTATTGATGGTGAATCTAAAGATAAAACAGCAGATATAGCAAGAAAAGAAGGCGCAATTGTAATTGAAGAAAGAAAGAGAGGGTATGGAAGGGCATATAAAACAGGATTCCTAAATGCTAAAATGGATTGGATTTTAACTCTCGATGCAGATGGAACCTATGAAGTTGGTAAGATACCTGAATATTTGCAATATGCAATATCTAACAAACTTGATTTCATAACATTCAGGCGTGTTTTGCATAGAAATGCTATGTCCACTAAAAATAAAATAGGAAATGCAATACTGAACATATCCTTGTATATTCTATTTTTAATAAGGGTAAAAGATTCACAATCTGGAATGTGGTTGATACGAACCAAGGCAATTCCTTCGTTCCATCTTAAAAGTGATGGCATGGCTTTTTCAGAAGAAATAAAAATAGAAGCTTTTATGCATTCCAGAGCCAAAGAATTGAATGTAGATTATTACGAACGTATAGGAGAGCCCAAACTACTTGCTTGGCGTGATGGATTTAAAAACCTTTTCTTTTTGTTTAAAAAAAGGGTTAAGCATAGCTAAACAATTTTATTTAATAATTCTACCAATAGGATAAGATTCTTTTCTTTTATCACATACATGGAAGCTTTCTCTACTTTTTCGTTTTCTGGGTTGAAAGCAATGCTAATATCTGACACATTAAACATGGAAATATCTACCTCTCCATCTCCTACGGAAATGATTTTTTCAAACTTCTGGTTTTTGATACTTTTAACATAATTTGAAAGTGTTTCACCTTTAGTATAAGGATTTGAAACCACTTTACATTCACCTGTTAAGTTCCCTGCATCGTCTATTTCTAGGTGGTTGGCAAAGGCTTGCTCCGCAATATACCCAACAAAAGGTCTAGCAACAAGGTCAAGACCCCCTGTTACGATTATAACTTTCACATCAGTATTTTTTTTGATCCAATTATGTAATTCTCCCAGTCCATCCATCCTTTTTATTTTTAAACCCAGTTCGTATATATATGATGCCTTGAGAACATGAAAAAGGTCAATCCATAACATAAGATCCTTTTTCATGAATTCACAATAGGAAATAGAATTGGAATAATACAGTTCCCTGTTTCTATTGTTATCTACACCTATCATTTTATGTAACTCTTGCCAACTACTCCTGCAATCCAAAAGTACACCATCCATATCCAGTACCAAAAGATTCATGAAACCACAAAACATTATATATTTACACCTATTTATTGGAATTTATTTATTTTTGAGTACGTTAAATTGGACATTCTAAACAATAATAATCAAATTTTATATATTGCATTTGAATTCATATAACGAATGGTAGAATTACTAGAAAACGAAGAGAAATTTGGAAAGGTTTCTTCATGGCTTTATTCATATTTCGGTGAAATATATCCTATGAACTTACTACACCAGTTTGCAATAAACGATATAACAAAGCATATGAAGAATAAAAATTTAGATATAGGGTGTGGTCCAGGGAATATAGATATCAAACTGGGAGTCAGTAATCCAGATTATTATTTTTATGGTATAGATCCTTCACCTTACATGATATACCATGCCAAGAAAAAGGCAGAGAAGAAAAAACTCAAAAACGTATTATTTGCGGAAGGTAGCAGTAGAATAATTCCATTCAAAGAAAAATTTGATTTTGCTTTTTCTGTATTATCCTTGCATCATTGGGATGGGTTAGAAGATAGCTTTAGGGTTATAAGTGAATACTTGAAAGATAACGGATTGTTCATAGCATATGAATTCAATATCGATTACTTCAAAAACATGCCAAAGGTACTGAAAATACACTTAGTTGATCCCCAAAAAATTGAAAAATATAACAGCAAATACTTCTCTCTATCATATGAAGTAGAAAGAAAATTTATAAAAATGGTTTTTAAAAAGGTTAAATGATTTTGAGTCTTCTGCCCACAACTTCAAAAGCTCGTAATACAGTATTGAGATCCTCTTTTGTATGTCCTGAATTCATAATGGTTCTTATTCTTGCTAAGTTTTTAGCTACCATTGGATATACAATAGGTAATGCAAATACCCCCTCTTTTATCAGCCCTTCACTCAATTCTTTGGCCTTGGAACTTTCACCTACAATTACTGGAATTATAGGTGTCATACTGTTTCCTGTGTTGTATCCCATTGATTGAATCTCTTTCCTGAAGTATTCTGCATTTTCCCATAATTTATTAACTCTCTGAGGTTCTTCTTGTACAACCTTCAACGCTTCTATACACGCTCCTGCAACAGCTGGTGGTGCAGAACCACTGAGTAACCATGTTCTAGATTTGTTGTAAGCGAAGTTTATAAGATCATGAGAACCAGAAATCATACCACCTACAACTCCAAACGCTTTAGAGAATGTACCAAGTTCCACATGTATATATTTTTCAATATTGTAATGTTTTCCAATACCTTTTCCCATACCTAGAACTCCATCCCCGTGTGCATCATCTACATAAAACATGGCACCATATGTATCTGTGATTTTAGCAATCTCTTTAACAGGTGCAATATCCCCGTCCATACTAAAAACACCGTCTGTTATTACCAGAATCCTTCTATATTTTTTATCTGCCTCTTTTACCAATCTTTCCAAATCAGCTACGTCTCTGTGCTTGTATACAAGCTTATCTGCTTTAGAAAGCCTTACTCCGTCTATAATGCTTCCATGGTTGAGTTCATCACTAATAACAACATCTCCATTATCTACAAGCTGTGGAATAAGGCCTGAATTAACACTAAAACCTGTTTGATAGTATAAAGAAGCTTCCCTTTCTTTAAATTTAGAAATCTCTTCTTCAAGTTCTACATGTATCCTCATTGTTCCTGCAATGGAGCGAACAGAACCAGAACCTGCGCCGTATTCATCAACTGCTTTTTTAGCGGCCTCTTTTAACCTAGGATGATTGGCAAGATCCAGGTAATTGTTAGAGCATAGCATGATTTTGTCTTGACCATTTATTTTTACATGGGGGCCAGAAGGGCTATCCAGTACGTATATCTTCCAATTTAAATCATTTTTAACAAGGTTATTATATTCATCCTTTAAAAATCCCACAGGATCTCTCATAATCAATGCCACCTCACTAATCCATTTTAAGTACTACCTTTCCAGCCTGCCCTGAAGAAGCAACCTCAAAGGCTTCATGAATATCTTCAAACTTGAATTTATGGGTTATCAAAGGTTCTAACCTGACTTTTCCTGATTTCAATAGAGATGTTGCCTGATACCATGTATCCCAGATAAGCCTACCAGTAATCCCCTGTACTTCAATGCCTCTTAAAACAATATCGTTAACATGCAATGGAGGTTCTTTTTTGTATACTCCCAATATGACGATTTTTCCACTATTTTTCACTGCGTTTACACATGTCTTAAGTGCATCCCCTGCACCAGAAAATTCTAGTGCAACATCCGCACCTTCACCATATGTAAGTTCTTTAACTTCCTTCGTTACGTCAACGTCATCCAAAAAGGTGTAATCTGCACCCATATCTTTGGCCATCTTTAATCGGTATGGGTTGTTATGTTCTACAGCAATTATCGGATATGCCCCCAATGCCTTTGCAACCTGTATAGCCATAAGCCCTATAGGACCACACCCTGTTATAAGTACACTTTTAGAAGATACATTTCCTGCAAATACTGTTTGAACGGCGTTTCCAAATGGATCCATCAATGAAGCAACCTCTACATTGATATTGCTATCCATTTTCCATACGTTCATTGCTCTTATTGAAACATAATCTGCAAATATCCCCTCCCTGGTAATTCCTAAACTTTTCATATTCCTGCAAACATGCCTATGCCCTGTTTTGCAAAGGTAACATTCATTGCACCATATATGTCCCTCTGCAGAAACGACATCCCCTGGTTTTATGGTATCAACTTTAGTACCTACTTTTTCAACTACCCCTACAAATTCATGCCCAAACCTCAACGGAAGCTTTATATTACTTGCTGCCCACTCATCCCAATTATATATATGCACATCTGTTCCACATATAGATGCACTTTTTATTTTTATAAGCACATCATCATCATTAACAGAAGGCATAGGAACCTCTGCAATTCTAACACCATTTCTTATTGGCTGTTCCTTGATTGCTGCTTTCATCATTTTCATTATATTCACCAAAAAGCACTAATGTATTCAAAGAATAAATACTAATTGTTACGTTTTTCTAATAAT
>JBMFVL010000028.1:0-16203 GCA_049966015.1 Thermoplasmata archaeon
ACTTCAGGCTGCTGTCAACCAGCCGATCGTTGCGGTTCAATGAAACTCCACTCGGTGGAGGGGAGACCAGCAACAAGTCCCTTCTGTCAGGGGGGGGTAGTTGACTTCCTTATCTATGTTTATAATGCTCCCGACGGGATTTGAACCCGTGTCGTTGGGTCGAAGGCCCAGCATGATTGGCCACTACACTACGGGAGCTGAGGATTAACCTATATAACACAATTAGATACATTTAAACTTTTTCTTAAATTATGAAATAATTTGATTGTTTCACGCATTTTTTGTTCGTTAATTGGTATTTTTATATTCCATACCTTTGAAGTTTATGTATGGAATGATATGAACGATATAATCCTAAACGTTTTATCTATAAAATTTCTAAATAAAACGTTTTATAGCACTTGCATATAGGTATAAAGTGGACGTTATGACCAAGGTATTGTTTTTGATAGTAAGTGGAAAAGGTTGCGAAGAAAAAGTGAATTACGCAATAGTATCAGCGGCTAGAATGGTGAAGGGCAAAAGGTTTGATGAGTTCAAAATACTTCTCTATGGACCTGCAGAAGATTATATCGTGCATCTGGAAGGAGAGGTAGCAGAATCATTCAGTTTTTTGGTCAAGGAACATGTAATAGATTCTGCCTGCTCCGCTATTGCACAAAAGAAAGGTATAGATAGCACCTTATCCAATTTAGGAGTATCTCTTGCACCTTTTGGTGAAAGGTTAGCATATTTTATTAGTCAGGGATATTCAGTAATTACATTTTAATTTTTTTGATTTATATGGATAATAATAAAAAAACCTTTCTAAACAATACACTATTTTCTATTATAGTCATAGCTGGAATGACCATTTCAATGCGTGCTAGTAACAACATGCTTATTACCACAGTGCCTTTGATAGCAAAATATTCGTTGCATTTTAATAACGAAATCGTTGGATTTTTGAGCGCCTTTTTCACATTGTTTTCCTTCCTATCCAGTTATTTTGTAAATATTAAAGTAACACCGGTTAAAAGGAGGTATCTTTTTATTATTTCTTCTTTTTTGTATGGGATAACATTGCCATTATTCTATTTTTTAAACCGTGTTATCATATGGATTTTAATACCCCTGGGGGGGTTTATACTGGGATTGATTATGCCTAATATAATCACTTCAGCAAACCTTTTCGACGATAAAAAAATAAGGGAACGCATAATCGGGATATATACCATAGCATTGAGTGTTAGCTTGATTATTCAACCTCTAGTGGAATCAGCAATATTAAATGTATATACTTTGCAGGATGTCTTTCTTTGGTTTACACCTTTTGGAATTGCTGCTGCAGTATTCTCCCCCTTTTTGCAATTTCCATTGAGCGAAACAAATCCTTTGAATGTCAAGGTCGCAACAAATGGTGGATTTCTGGTTGCTTTTTTTAATGTATTGACTTACAACGTTCCCTTTGCCATCATTACTACTTTCGGTGCAATCTATGCAAAAGAAAAATTTGGAACATCGTTTTCGATAGATATTGGGATCTTTGGGATCTTTTTTTTGTTATCCCTGATATCTAGGGTTGTGCTTACATATGTGCAACCTGCTAATTTGTGGAAATATATGCTGAGTTCTATGATTTTAACACTTTTGGGTTTGTTTACCCTTGTGGTTTCTCCCAGCATCATTGTTTATTTTTTAGCTTTTGCTATTCTGGGAATACCCCACGGATTAACGTATCCGTTATCTTTAACAACTTTAAGCCGGACCTATGATAAAAAATCCATCAACAAGGCTAACAGCACATTTTATTCTGTATTCAGTATTATAGGAATTGTTACACCACTTTTCGGAGGAATTGCATCAGTTTATATTGGTTTGAATTATACCTTTTTGAGCCTTATTCCCTTCGTGTTTTTAATAATGCTACTGGCGAGAATATCGTATAAAAAATTGGAAAAGGATGTTATTTGATTATTTTACTATGATGTCATCCCATTCTTTAGGTGCGCTTGTTAAAACCTTTGCACCGGTATCAGTTATTAAAATATCATCTTCTATCCTTACACCACCATAACCTGGAACGTATATACCAGGTTCAATTGTTATAACCATACCTTCTTCTAAAACGATTTCAGATGAAGTGTTAACACCGAATCCATCATGAACTTCTAACCCAACAGAATGTCCCAGCCCATGTATGAATTTTCCTTTGTATTTGGTTTCATCAATTATTTTGGCAGCTATGGAATGCACCTCTTTTCCTTTCATCCCGGGTTTGATTTTTTTGATTGCCTCCAGTTGTGCCTCAAGAACGATATCATATATTTCTTTCATGCGTTTGTCTTTTGGATTAAAGGCAAAGGTTCTTGTTATATCGGAACAATAACGGGAATATTTCGCGCCGTAATCACACAACAAAAATTCACCTTTTTTAAGTTTCACGTCTTTAGGCAAATAATGTGGAAGTGCACTGTTTTTTCCTGCTGCAACTATGGTAGTAAAGGATGCACCTGTCGCCCCATTGCTCAGCATGCTATATTCAATGATAGCAGATATTTCATTTTCAGAAACACCGTTTTTTATATTCTTTTTGATTTCATTAAAGGCGTTACTTGCAATTAACGCCGCTTTTTTGATGTATTCTATTTCTTTTTCGTCTTTTATCCTTTTACATTCTTCAATTTCCTTTGAAACATCTACTATTTTTGCTTTTTTAACCATGTTTTTGATCCATTCGTAATTCTCAGCGGTTAAAGCGCTTGCATTTATACCTATCTTCTTTGATCCTTTAAGTGCTTTCGACATGAACTCTTCGTATTCCTTCCTGCTTTTAACTACATTGACCTTTAATCCAGATTCATTTGCTGCTTCTGCTTCCAGAGGATAAGTAAGGATTTGGACATCACCCTCTTTCAATATTAATGAAGATTCCTCAAATATGCCACTTGTAATACCGGAAAGATAGAAAAATATCGAATCTATAAAAGGCTCCGATGCCGTTTTTATTATAAGCGTATCTATTTCATTTTTTTCCAATGATTTTACTACTTTTTTAATTCTATTTTTTAAATATTGTTCCATATCTTAGTAATTCCTTATGACTATAAAACATTTTTTAGATGTTGTAAAAATATTGCCATAAATCTGTAATTATACTCCAGATATGTTTTGAATTCATAGAAAATACAGTGCACTATATCATGATATACTCTTTTGCCTTCTTTTACTTAGAACAAAATCTGCCTTTAACCCATAACATTATAAAGGGATTGATGTTATGCAATGTTAATTTCATTTGTTGATTTCAATTTACTTAACATGAAAAACGCTTAAATCTTTTGACCATGTGTATATGAGTGAGGCAAGAAGTATGACTATATACGGAACATCATTCAACATGGAAAAAGTTAGGAATAACGGGGTATTCTCTCTTGAAGAATTCAGGGATTGGGTATCGGAACATGGAAAAAATTTTCTTTATTCCTTATCTAATTTACAGAACGGGGATATTATAGTATTCGCATGGATAGATGAAAATAAGGATTGGAATTTTGTAGGTGATGCAATCGTAAAACAAAATCATAAAATAGGGTCAGTAGATTGGTGCAATTGTAAAACAAAAGAGGAAGCCGGATATTCCAGCCATATTTTAACTGGTGGAGTAAGGCTTTATCCTACGGCTGTGAAAAACAGAGATATAAAAGATACTGAACCTATTAAACTTGGCCAGTTCGTCAAATTCACATTTCAACATTACGATGGGCTGATAATGGAATCTGTTTCACATTGGAAAGAAAAAACCGAACTTTAAGGTTAGTGGGTTGTCATGGATGGAATATGTTTTGTTCATGGTAAAACTTTTCAGTTATGAAAAGTTGTAGGTAAATTAGCGTATAACTGTACCAATCATTCATAATATTTAAATTTGAATTCTTTTTATTTATTGTGAGGTAGATAGGTGGATAAAAAAGCATATGTTGTTGGGTTAGACGGTGTTCTCCATAGAGCATTTGTTAGATGGCTTGATAGGGGTTTTTTCCCTAAAACTTCAGGTATTATGAGGGGGGGATATGATTATACTTTATATTCCACAATACCGCCCCTAACTTTGCCTTCATGGTATTCAATGTTTACTGGTAAAGACCCAAGTGAACTTGATATATATGGATTCGTTGAACAGAAAGACCATTCCGGAAAGTTCAGTTATGTAAAGGGTTATGAACCACATAAAGCTATATGGGATATCATCGGGAGAAATGGATACAAAAGTGTTGTTATTAATTTCCCTATAATGAAACCGGTGGAATTGTATAAAGGTTCCATGGTTGCAGGTATGCTACCTCCACCGGATAAGCCCTATACTACACCTTCTTCCTTAACCAGCTATATAAAAGAAAACATACCTGAATACATGGTTGACCTGAAGAGTGTGGAGTTCAATACCAACAACAACAGGTTCCCGGAAGCCATGTCAAGTGTGAATTCTAAAGTTAAACTCGCTAAATATTTGATAAATAAATTCAATCCCGATCTTCTAGTGGTTGTTTTTACAGAAACCGATAGGCTTCAACATGTATTATGGAAAGCCATAGAATCAGAGGGTAAATCAATATTTTATAGAAAGGATTTCTTGAATTATGTAAAATTTCTGAAAACCCTAGATAATGCCATCTCTGAAATATACCATGAATTTGCAGGAGATAACAATATACCTTCTTTTATAGTTTCAGACCATGGCTTCGGTGAATTGAATGAATCCTTTTTTGTCAATAGATGGCTAATGAAAAAAGGGTATCTTGTATACAATGATACCAAAAAAATGAACCAGGCAAACAAATTAAGTGAAACCTTTCTTATTGCTGACAAAATACTGAAAATTACAAAAATGGATAAACCCTTTTATTTTTCTGCCAATTCCTTGAATATTATAGGTAAGGTTGAAAAAATCAAGAAGGAGGTCATAGGCAATGCAGATTTTGTTGGCCTTGGCAACGATGTTAACTGGGACAAAACTACTGTGTTCCATTATTCCCTGAATGGTGGATTGTATTTTAATTATGATAATCCTAATTTGAATGATGGCACAATGAAAGATATTATAAAAAATATACAGAAGGGTTTAATGGCAATGAATGAACCGAAAACCAGCCTTCTCATAAGCAATGAGATATACAGAAAAAAGGTTGATTCCAGAGCCCCATTTGGCTTCGTTGTATCCAATGATTACCGATGCGAAATAAGGAGTGATATGAATTACAGGCTGAATTACCTGGAACGTCCTGGTTACTTTTTAGGTACTGGCACTCATCGTAAGGAAGGTATACTGTACACGAATCAGAAGGTAAGGCCAAAAGAGGGAGGAGATTTCAATGTAACCGACATTTTTTACATTTTATATGATTTGTTCCTTCAAAAATGAGCGATTAATTTATAAATATAAATTCATATAGATTAAATGTGTCGTATTATGTTTATAATAGGTAGTATAAGATTCAGAGTTATAGAAAAATCGGACCTGAAACTTTTGCATGAATGGCAGAACGATTACAAAATATCCCTTTTAAACAGGGCTGAACCTTTATCTTTCGTTACCATGGATGACCTTGAACAGGAATACGAAACCATGATTAAAAGCAAGAAAACGACGAGGTTCATACTTGAAGATATTGGTATTTCAACTGCAGAGGAACTCGAACCTGAGGTAGAAAATGACCAGACTGTAGAGGATATGGGTGTAAATGAACCCGTAGGGCTTGCAAGGATAACCGTTGATGAAGGTGATGTAAGATCTGCTAGTATCGGTCTGTATATCGCATATCCTGTAAAATGGAACAAAGGAATAGGGAAAATCGTTACCCTTGGAATGCTGGAAATGCTTTTTTATCATCGTGTATTTGAAAAGGTTAATGCCGCGAGTGCAGAATTTAATGTTAGAGCTCATAAAGTTCTGGAATACTGTGGCTTTAAAAGGGAGGGCGTGCATAGAAAGGGCATCAAGTTATACGGCAAATATTATTCATGGTACCAGTACGGCATTCTCTACGAAGAATACATGCCCATGAGAGAGGAATTACTCCAGAAAACGTTGAAAAAAGATTACAATGTGTATATTCAAAACACTACTTTAAATATAGATTAAATATCCAGGTTGGTTACTTCGTGTGAATGCTCTTCAATATATTTTCTTCTCTCATCTACCTTGCTACCCATTAATATGGAAAATAGCCTGTCAGCTTCTATAGCGTCTTCTATTCTGATCTGTATCATTTTTCTCCTTTTAATATCCATCGTGGTTTCCCATAACTGCTGGGGATTCATTTCACCCAATCCTTTGTACCTCTGGACATTGGCATTTCCCTGCAGATTAGAAACGATCTTATTTTTTTCTTCATCCGAAAATGCATAATAAACTTCTTTCCCTTTTGCTATTCTGTATAACGGAGGTTGTGCGATATAGATATTTCCATTTTCTATTAATGGCCTCATATACCTGAAGAAAAAGGTAAGGAGCAACGTTCTGATATGGGAACCATCAACATCTGCATCTGCCATGATGATGATTTTGTTATACCTTAGTTTCTGTATGTTGAACTGGTCTTGCGTTCCAGCACCTATGGCAGCGATAAGGGCTTTGATTTGCTCTGAGTTGAATATCTGCTCATCCATAGCCTTTTCTATGTTCAGTATTTTACCCCTGAGGGGAAGTACAGCCTGGTAACTTCTTACCCTTCCCTGTTTTGCAGAACCACCTGCTGAATCACCTTCCACTATAAACAGTTCAGTGTTTTTAGGGTCTCTTTCCGAACAATCAGCTAACTTGGAAGGGAGTAGGGAATTGTCCATTAGGGATTTCCTTTTGGCTAATTCCTGTTCCTTGGCTTTTCTTATAGCTTCCCTTATTTCAAAATTGTTTTTTATTTTGGTTAGGATTTTAGGTGTTTCGTTCGGATGCTCTTCTAAATATGTAAACATCAATTCCTGCACCAAACTTTCTACCTGCCCCCTTATCTCGGAGTTTCCAAGCTTGTTTTTGGTTTGGCCTTCAAACTGAGGATTCACTACTCTGAGAGAGATTACAGCTGCCAGCCCAGACCTGATATCATCACCTGTTATTCCATCAGACTCTTTAAAATATTTTGATTTTATACCGTAATTAACAAGAACTTTTGTTAAACCAGCATGCAAACCTGTAACGTGGGTTCCACCATCTGGGGTAGATATGCTGTTAACAAAAGACATCAGGAGTTCTTGTTCCCTATCCTGCAGGTATTTCAACGCTATTTCTATTTCTGTTGTGTCCCTTGATCCCTTCATATGTATTGTTGGAATTATTGCAGTATTTCCGGTCGTCATGTAATCAAGCAATTCCTCTATTCCACCTTCATGATGGAAAATTTCATTTTTGCCAGAAATTTCATCAGTCAAGGTTATTGTTATGTACGGATGCAGGAAGGAAAGTTCCCTTAAACGTTTTGCTATTGTTTCATAGGAAAAAGTTGTGGTTTCAAAGATGGTTTTATCAGGCTTGAACCTTACTTTTGTTCCCGTGCCTTCAGCCTTTCCAATAACAGTGAGGGGTGTAACAGGAATTCCTTTTTCATACCTCTGTACATAAACAGATTCATTCCTTTTTATTGTAACTTCCAACCATTCAGAGAGTGCATTGACTACATGGACACCTACCCCATGTAAGCCACCGGACACCTTGTATATGTTTTTTTCAAATTTACCACCAGAATGCAATACCGTCATAACCACTTCTACTGCAGGTTTGTTGTATTTTTCATGTATATCGACGGGAATCCCCCTACCATTATCAGAAATTGAAACGGAACCGTCTGTATGCATTATAACTTCGATCTTTGTACAGAATCCTGCCATGGCTTCGTCTATACTGTTATCCACAACTTCATATATCAGGTGATGTAACCCTGCTGAATCAGTGCTTCCTATGTACATGCTCGGGCGTTTTCTAACTGGCTCGAGCCCTTCCAATACTTTTATATCTTTTGCAGAATAGTCAGATCCCATATAAACCACGTTTTTAAATATATCTTTATATATTACTTTTTCCTTCCTGTTCTTTTTTAACTTCTTTCTCTTTGTTTTTCATGCATATAGAGTAAGAATCCCCATCAAAAAATATTTCTTTATCGGGATTTTGTTTTTTATATTGATTAATTAAATCTATAAGTTCACTTATTGTAATGTCATCGGTTACAGTTTTGAGGATAACATAACCTTCCTGCCTGTAACTTCCCTTTTTTCCTGCCATATAAACATACCTCATACCTAAAAATAATATTTATAACACTCTTTACATAACATTATATTTTATTCAAACATTTAAAGTTTCTGACATTTATTTAATCATTTTTCTTTATTTTAGAAAAGTTATCAATTATTTTTATAATGGTATCTACAAATTTTTTGGCTTCTTCTTTTGTATTGTAGAATTGCAATGACGCTCTCGCACTACCACTGATACCTTTCTTGTTGAACCATGAATGATCGCAATGCCTTCCCGATCTTATATATATATTTTCAAATTCATCGAGAATCATAGCTACGTCATGGGGGGACATTCCTTTTATATTGAATGGGAATATTCCAGACCTCAGGTCGCTGTCCAATGGACCAATTATGCTTATTTCCGGTATATCCTTGAGGCCGTTAGTTATAATTTTATTCAATTCCTTTACCCTTTCATTGATTACATCCATGCCAATATTGCAGAGGTAATCAAAGCTCTTGGCACTTGCAATAACATTTGCATAATTCTGCAACCCTGCTTCAAACCTTTCAGGAGGGTCAAGAAATACGGTTTTATCAATGAAGGTATCGGATACTGTACTTCCTCCTACAATAAAAGGTTTTAAGTTTTTTAACAGGTCATACCTTCCATACAAAATTCCGGTTCCGGTTGGGCCACACATTTTATGAAGCGATACTGAATAAAAATCAACATCCATTTTTTTTAAATCGATTTTCATATGAGGTGCTGCCTGTGCCCCGTCTAGCATTACTGGAATATTTCTTGAGTGTGCAATGTCTATGATGTCTTTTACAGGGATTTCTACCCCATCTAGATTGGACACGTGTGCCATGCTTATCATTTTTACTTTGCTATCTACCATTTCTTTAAAAGCTTCTATATCAAATAAATTGTCCTCTTTAGATGGCACTGCCCTATGTATAATGCCTTTCTCCTCTTTGAGTACATGCCATATAGATAAATTGGAGTTGTGTTCCCTGTCTGTAGTGAGGACAACATCGCCTTTTTCAAAAGGGTAACTCCTGGCTACCAGGTTTATTCCTTCTGTGGTGTTTCTTACGAATACTATTTCGTTGGATCTGGTATTGAAAAATTTGGCGGCTCTATCCCTCGATGCTTCGAATTTTATTGATACTTGTGTAGAAAGATAATGTATGCTTCTTCCAGCACATGAAGAATAATTATTATAATAATCCACAATTTCATCTATTACCTGCCTTGGAACCAGGCTCTGGCAAGCATTGTCAAAATATATGATGGGCTTGCCTTTTACTAACCTGTTTATAACTGGAAAATCCCCCCTTATTTTTTCTATGCTTATATCATCCATGTACCTATATTGAATTTTAAGTATTCATATTTTGGTATTATTGCCCGTGGTTAAGGCAGTTTTTGTTTAGATGAAGCTCAAACATCTCTACTTTGGCTGAATTCCCATCGTAATAGAAAAGGTCTTTCATTATCAAATCTTTTTTGTCAGAGATTATTTTCATGCCTTCCCTTACCATAACTGCGGATATAACTGCCGTTGTGGTTATTTCTGCAGGTTCCTTTGGTTCAAATACAGTAGTATCCTCCCTACCTGAGCATGTAAACAACTCCTCTATGTGCTTGAAGTGAGAAACGTTTAGGTTACATTCTATGCATGGAGAAGAAGGGGGGATCATAACCTGTACTTTGCCTAGCATACCGTGGGTACCCCCATCAATGTAGGGGATGTTATAATGATAAGCAATACCGTTTATTTTCATCCTTGCCATTATGTTATCTACACACCCGAATATAATATCGAATTTTTTGTAGAACGATTCTGGCAATTCTTCTAATTTTTTAGGAACCGCTTCAATTTTTACTTTTTTGCTGAACTCAGAAACCCTTTTCTTTACTGCCTCAACCTTGTAGATTTTATTTTTAACATCCTCTTCCCTGAAAAATAGGCATCTACTCAGGTTGGATTTGACCACATGATCCATATCAACAATGGTTATTTTCTGAAAGCCAGACAGAGCAAGGTCTTTTATTACTTCATTGCCGATAGCACCTGCACCTATAACCAAGACATTGGCTTTGTTTATTTTGGGTATATTTATCCATCCTATTCTTTTAATTCTATCAAATTGATCTTCATCCTGGAACCCTACTTTTATTTTTCCTTGCTTCTTTTCCACAGTTTTGGATTCCTTTTTCTCTTTTGTATTACCACTCACTATTTTTATTTTGCCGCTTTTTTCCATACTGTTTTTACCCTCTTTTGATTTTTTATGTTTTGGTTCACAGATTCAATCATTGGCTTGACTTTATTGAAATTTTTCAATATTTTTTCTATGTTGTTCATCATCATTATTTTCTTTTCTAGCTGATCGTTCAATTTGTTGTCAATCTCTTCGTAAATCCATTTATGCAGATCCTCTTTGCTTTCTACTTTTATGCTTCCACTGCTTATTAAAGACTCCTCTATTTTGGTTATGATTATATTGATTATTTTTGATTGCTCTTTTAATTTTTTGTCTAAATTATCTAGCATGGCCCTCTCTTTGGTGATGCTGGATTTTTCTTTTATCAATTCTTTTTCTTTATTGCTGTACTCCACCCTTAGGTTTTTCATTTCTTCTATTTCTTTGTTCAGATTGTTTCTCAGTTCATTCAATGTAGATTCCTTTAATGCAACAGCATGCTCCCTGCTTTCAATTTCATCTTTGAGAGACTCCAGCTTTAGTTCTTTTGATGCCAGTTCAGTTTCTTTGGTCTTGATAGACATTTCCATGGCTTGGAGTTCTTTTTCTTTCTGTCTAAGGATATTGTTTTGTTGATTTAGATGGTCTTCAATCTCTTTAATATCCCTTTCCCTGTTCATTATTTGTTCTTTCTCTTTGTTAAGCATTTCTTCTTTTTCTCTTAAAGCCCTTTCCTTTTCAGAAACTTCTTGCTTTGCTTTCTCCAGTTCCTCTTTGAGAGAGGGAATCATACCCAGCTCTGCCAATTCTTTTTCTTTGGTTTGTAATGCACTTTCTTTCATGTGCAATTCATCATCTTTTTTCAATACTGTTTTGGACATCATTTCCAGATTGGCCCTCTGTATATTGAGGTCCTCGATTTCCTTTTTGATTTTTTCATCCAGTTGCTGCTGGTTAGATAACATGGCCATTCTTTTGTTTATTTCGTTTTCTTTATTAGCCAGTTCCTGATAATGCCTGTTTACTTCCATTTCCCTTTTCAGTAATATTTGTTTTTCATTTTCAAGATTAGCCCTTTCCTGATTAATTTGGTTTGATAACTCTTTCCATTTAGAAATATTAAGGGCTGATTCGTTGTACATCCTTTCTTTTTCAGCGACTTCATTTAATTTGGTCTGAAGTTCAGTAAATCTTAAATTTAAAAGGTATTCTTTTCTTTTTTGCTCTTCTTCTTTCCTGCGTATTTCTTCCATTAGTTGATAGGTTTGTTGTTGCCCATATGGCGCTGTATACTGCCCTGGGTATTGTTGCGGTACATTCTCCTCCGGAGAATAGGGTTCTTCAAATTCATCCCAGTATATAGCATGTGGCCTTCTTACATACCCCCCTTCATTGTTTAATGCAAATACTTCAAATTGTTTGCTCAGTGGGTCTATAACTATTGCGGATTGATAAGGTTCTGGAAACATCGTTTTATGTGTGTTGATATCTGTTTCAGATAAGAAACATGTATGTCCTGGGTGCGAATGATACCACCCTACTAATATATAATTCCCACCTACTGCATCTAATTGTTCAAATAACTTTTGATAAGATTTTTCATCTTTGCTTATTTGCACATGGATTGCAGTTGCATCTAAATCTGTGGTGGTAATATCTTTCAACACTGTATAGGTTTTACCTTCATACTGGTACAGGTCACCTACCATCAATCCCATAACTTCCAGCCTATTGGGAACCCCGGATAGCGCATGGTTCATCATCCTGTTTTCCGCTTTTTTAGATATGTATATATCAAAAACACCATTCGACTGCAAAATGTTGTTGTAGTACATTTTAGATTCATCACTATCCCATTTATGGTAGGATATCCTGCTTGGAGGAGGAGGGGGGATTTCCTTTATTTCCCTTTTATATTCTTTTACTATTTTTATTTTGGCCATAACAAATCACTGATCTTCTTCTTCTTTGGGAATTATTGATGGCGGTTTGTAGGGATGCTTTGCGAAATACTGTGCAGACATTAAGCATGCATCATTGCCTAGAGGATCATAAGGATTGGGATTTGCAAGCAATGTGATTATAGCCTGTACAAAGGTGGTTAGTGTTGAGTTAGATGTCCATACCTTGAGTATTTTTGTGCAGATATATCCTCCTTCATGGGGAGGCATTATATTGGGATGAAAAATAGGTGTTAGCCAGTGTACAGTGGGTTTTCTGTAAGGATAATCGGCTTCCAGTATTAGTTTCAGTCTATGAGTATATCTAGTAGAGATTTTTCCATCCTTTAAGTAAGGTCCAGGTGTCTTTAGCAAGGTGATTGTTATCTCTAAAGGAAAATGGGATAAACTTGGATCGGATACCTCAACAGGCACATTCAATATTTTTTTAAGCTGGTCTATTTCTGCCTGTATCCTTCTTTTTACAAAAGATAAAGGTTCTGCCAACCTAAACCACCTTCAGGATCAGGAATAAGCTCTATAACATCACCATCTCTCAAATCAGATTCACCTATTTTCATTCCGCCTCTTAATATGCGGTTACCCTTGCGTATAACGTATACACCTGTAGTTTTTTCCCAGTAAGATCCAGAACTTTCTATTATCTCGTCTATTGTATTTTCAGGATCTAATTCCATTTCTAAAACAGCACCTGTTTCAGAATCTCTAAGCTTAATCCTCATTGGACCTGCCGGGGGAGGCATGTTTTCTTCATCCATTTTATTTTCCACCTCATGGTTAACATTGACATTTTCATTTTCATTTTCATTTTCATTAGATTGATTCTCAACTTTGCTTTTGGGGTTACTAACCGGGGCTTCTTTTGCAGGAGATTTTTTCACGTTATCTTTTTTAGAACTTTTAATATCTTCATGATGTTTTGTTATTATTTTTAATTTTCCTGCCTCATTGTTTACTGCCACTTCGTTTTGTATTTCAGAATAATCAATTATTTCGCTATATTCCTTTACCTGTGATAAAAACTTAGGATCCAGAGAAGCCATATCTATTACAGGAATTATAACAATGGATTCCTGGGTAGATATCAAATCAGAGATATATTTTATGAAATCAAGAACTTTATTGACACCATTGCTGCTTATAAGCAAAGTTATTCCATCAATTATAATCACAGAACTTTTGTTGTTTTTTATAAATTCGGATATTGTGTACATTAACTCAAAATCTAAACGCTGGGGGTCAATTGCTTTTTCTTTTTCCTGGGTACTGGTAAGCCAGTATATTTCAGCACCAGTCAGTGAATGCTTTTTCTCAATTTTTTGGGGATTGACTTTAGACAGGCATAATCCCTTGTATCCGAGTTTAGATATTGTATTAAATAACCTGTAGCTGAAGCTTTCATCAGTTATTATATATAAATTGCCATACTCTATGGAATACTTTGAAGGATTTTTTGATATCCTTACACCGCACAGGGGACATAGTGAATCATTTTCATGTAACTTTTCTGTACAACGTGGACAGATCAAGACTTCATCCAGAAGTTTACCACCGCATATGGGGCACTCCGTTAATGTATCATCCACTTCTTCTCCACAAAACGGGCATATAATCTTATTGTTATTCTTAGTACTCATGACGCAAAACACCTTTTTGATATTATATATTCTTTTTTTATATACTTAACTTCTTCTTTTAACATAATTCTAATAATGGTTATTAAATGTTTTCTTTATTATGATGAGTTTTTAAATAAAAATCGGATATGTTAACATTAAAAAAAGTGCTATTTTTGATGTATATTCCATCAAAATTTGCTGCTTCTTCCACATAATCAAACCAATATACCACAATTCCGTTCCCGAACATTTTTTTGTAGGGCAATAATTGCTTTAGATAATTCCTTTTTATTTCTACTGGGTCTCCAAAATTAGCCTTGGATTCAATCCATCTGACAGATAAACCATTGATTATTTCGTCCTTTTTAAACAAGACATCCGGGGTTTTTTTATGTTTTGATTTCAGTTCTTTTTCTATTTCGTATTCAAAATTGTGTTGATCTAACCATGAAAATAACAGCGCTTCCCCCTGCTTACCTCTTTTCCTTTGCAATTCCATACCTATTGGGGAATAAACCATATCTTTGATCGATACCTCTTTTAATTCATCAGATAACCTTTTATTGGGAATATCCTCGGGGTTTCTCAACCATTTCCAGAATTCCTTCCTTGGCACGTTATCGTGAAGCAATATTAAATAGGAAGTTAAAACAGGGGGGAAGTGATTTTCTAGGGATATTTTTAATAGAGATTTTCCATTCTTCCATTCCCTTAATAAATAAGGAACCTGCGCCTTTATTTTGTAATACCTTCTAGTTGCCTCCCTTGTAACCCTTTGTGTATATATTATAAACAGTAGTTCTTCATTTACATGGTATTCAGAAGATAAGGTTTTGATATCTTCATATGTAGTTAGCTTTTTGTATAATTCAGTGTACTCTTTGATGTTCATCTTTTTGCACCTTGTTGTTTCAAACGTATGTCAATGATATCATAACATAGCCATTATTTAACGATATTTAACAATTAAGGATTGCAAATGAAAATAAGTATTAAGCTAGATAGTTATTCCAAAAATTTCTGAAAAAGACTGGAATTTTTTAAATTCATAAATATAATTTTTCCCTTTATCGGTAATAACATAAAATTGTTTGTTATCTATTGTAATGGATTTTATTAATCCGTTACTTTCAAGATGTGTTATATATTTTTTTAATCTATTGCTTGAAAGATTTGACTTGGAAAGCAATTTGGTAGCTGTTGCTTTCTCTTCCTCCATGAGTATTTCTAGAATATCAGCTATTATTCTAGCCTGGGATCGGTATTTCTCCTCTTTGCCGGAATTGTTATCATGAGAATAGGGATTCATTAAGTCCACCTAATGTAGATCGTTAACCTTGCTTTTTTTGATTTCAACTGTAGCGAAAACGAAGGATACGGAGGATATTAGTTGCAATGTGAAGAAAAACAGCATATTTATTCTGGTCGGATCGAATAATAATATGATTAAATAGGACAAAAATATGAGAAAGAATGAAAACAGTACCATCATCGAATAAAAAGACCTTTTTGATAGATTTTTCAATATCTGGATGAACAGGATAAACAATACTGCAATCATGTTGATCAGGATTACAATATGCAATATAATTATTGAAATATAATAATATTTCAAAGTCGCAACATCAATTAAGGATAGGGCATATATTTTTTCATCTGTTTTTTCGTTAAACAGTTCTGTTACATAAACCTTTGATAGAAGTAGTGTAGATACAGCATACAAAGAAAAGAATATTATCAAGTTGTATGAAAATAATACAAAAGAATAATTATGGATAGATAAATTTATTATCATTATTGCGAAAACAATGTAGGATATTGCATACAATGAAAAAGATATGAAAAGGTACATCAATTGTTTATTCTTCAGAAACAGAAAGGCTTCATATCCAGATTTGGCAACGTAAAAAAGCAACACTGCAATTGTTAATGACAATATCAGATATATGTACATGATAAAAAACATAGGATATATTACCTCGGGGCGTTGCAGTATGGACATACCTTGGCAGTGCTATCTATAAGAGCGCCACAATATTCACACCTTACCTTTACCACTTCTTTAATAACGATTTGTTGTACAGCTGGTTGGGAAGGTGAAGTTAAATTTATGGATTGCCCGTAATTTGCAGGGTTAACAGGAGGTATGGCGGTATTCACGGTATTGGTGGGGGTATTGAATTGAGGTACAG
>JBMFVL010000029.1:0-15682 GCA_049966015.1 Thermoplasmata archaeon
GTTGGGACCAAAAGTGAAGGGCAATGAACTATATTATCAGAGAGAGGAATTAAAAAACAGAATAGAGAATATGAAGTGGGTAGATAACTGGGATGAAAGGAACAAACAAAATGCAGACAGTGTAGAGAATAGGTGGAAAGTGGGTGATGGTTATATGCTTCCCGAGATATATCCAGATAAGATTGGTGTAGAGAATATAAGTGGATATGATATACTAATGTGCAAGTTAAGGGATGGTACAGTAATAGGGGTAATGAAAAGCGATATACACGTAATGAAAACATTCAGTTCAAGGAAGAATGCATATATAATAGACAACGTAGAATTATTTGCATACATCAAATTTCCTAGTGTGGGATGGAATGTGTATCCAGTAATAATAGCGATAAGAAGTAGCAACCACGACATGATAAAAGAGTTTCTAAAAGGTAAGTACGTGATATACGAGGCGATGTAAAAGTAAATAAATGAGGTGAAGTGTTGGTTACGTGGTTTATAAAAATAGCACAAGCTGATAAAACATCTGTTTCATCAACAGTTTTAGGCTTTTTATTCAGTATAATTACAAGCTATACGAATAAAAAAATAACAACTCATTACAGCATGATGGCATACATAGTAAAGCTGGCCATTAAGGACGGAAATGGCTTGATTATAACGGGGCTCGGGTTTTTGTTCAGTTTGCTTGCAATAATATTCGGGTTTATCCATCTAGCTGTGGGGAACATAATATCGTTATGGTATGCAGTTGGGTTCGGTATTATTGCAATTCTGCTGTCCGGTTTTTCTTTAGGTTATAGTTATATCTCAGGAGTACTGAAGTCAACGGAAACCATACTTGAAGGCATTTCTATAATTTTAGGTATGGTTATTTTAGCAGAAAAAGTATTGAAGCTCTCACATTCATAGGTTTGATAAATATGAAAGATCTAAATAATGTTAATTGGTTAGAGGACGGGCTAGTATTGAAATATTATCATAAAACTTAGTAGTAAAAATGTGTACACGTTATCTATAAACATTTAATTATCTTCTTAAATAGTTCGAATTTTGGTGCTAACATTTGATAGCCTTATATTCATATTTTTTATATCATTGGGTTTATAATCTATCCATCCTTTTTGTTTACATTATTTACCAGTCTTTCCCTTCCTTAAAATATTTTCTTGCATTTTTCTATTGATCTTCTATATCTATATATTTTGATTTTTTTAACTAAATATAAATTTTTATTTACTACTATAAAAAAACCCCTACCTTAAAGGAAAAATATAATTTAAGATAATTCATAACCACTTCTGTATGGTGAAAGAAAGAGTGAAGATCATTGCAATTGTATTAATGGCACTATTTATAGTATCAATGTATAACGTATCTCCAAATAAAGTAAAAATTTCTTCATCCCCTAGTATTAATAAATTACATGGTAACAATGTCAACATGTCTAGTTATATAAACAGTATTGAAAGAAATTTGAGTTATAGCTTAAAAAGCATGCATCTACCCAAAAGATTCTTTTATATGCCCAATTTCAATGCAATGAGTCCAGAAAACCCTGCAGATGGACCTGTTTATTCTGGTGGTCCTGCCCCGTACGGTATTGCCGATTATGGTATATCCAACAGTGGAAGGTATGTACTAGATACACCTAGTTTTGAAGGTATTCTCAATTTATCATCTTTTAGTTCATTCTATTCTGGATATGGCACAAATGACGTATTGCCAGATTATGCATCCGTTCAATTAAATACTGTACTGGAAAACGTAACTGTAATGGGTAATGGTTCCTACTCATTCTGGACACAAAATGTTATTTGGTTTAATGGAAAGTCTCTGCAATTTGTTGATAACATCTGGAATATAAGCAGTATCGGTGCTGTAATGTATCCAAATCCGTTTTACAAATACGACGGTTCTATTGTATCAAATACTTTTTATTATTCGCTGGGACCGGAGTATAACATAACTTATCCATTTACCTTATCCTTTTACAATAATGTTACTGTAGAAAACAACATGGATTCAATGTATTTCAACTACTCCCTTGCGTATGGTGGTAAAGTATACCATGGATCTTATGACCACGTTTTATTCAATTCTTTATCCAGTATAAAGATAAATCCCCCTTATTTTCAGGTTAATGGATATAAACTGGGTGCTAATGACCTTCCAATTGATGCAGAACTTATTTTTGGTGGAATATTTAGCGGTGCTACCACTACAATAACCAATATCAGCGGTTATGATACATTGAAATACTTGAGTTACAGTTCATATAAAACCATTACTTCTGCCTACAACGTAGGTTCGGATACAGGTGAAAGTTGCACAGGCATTTCTACGTGGTGGGGTAATTTAAAATCTTCCACTGTAGAATATCTGGGGTCAGGGCCCTCCTTTGTTACACCCCTGTGGAATACTCCTGGGGGTACACAAAGCGGTTATATCAACATAAAAGGCAAGATGAAGCCAAGTTATGCATTTATGTTTGTTTCCAATAATCCAAGTGTTCAATATAATGCATATAATTTTTCATATGCCCCTACAAGTAATGGAAACTTCTCGTTTAACTTATCTCCTGGAAATTACGAATTGCTATTAGTCTCAAATGGATTTGCACCTTATTTTTACAATGTATCTACAAATATAAGCCTTATATTAACAATGTCTCCAGAAAAAATATATTATACACCATTTTATTTATACTCCAACTCAGAACTTAAGGAAATGTCCCAGGATGGATTAATAAATGGAAACGGAAGTGAAAAATACCCTTACATAATAAGCAACTTATCCATCACACTGAGTCCATTATTTACATATCTTAACGATTACTTTTACCCCTCGTTCATAGCTGTACAGATATGCAACGTAAGTGCCAATATGATTTTGTATAATGTATCCGTTACAAACAATATTTATTTTGTATCATATTACTACAGAACTTTGAACATGGGGTATCCTTTCATAAATCTATTTTTTGTATATTCGTCCTCTAACATAATCCTATGTCACTTAAATGTGCAAACATATTCCTATTATAGAGATAACAATATAATCTCTGCTGTAATGTCTAATAACATAAAAGTATCAAACAATAATTTCTTTATACCATCTGGTGATGTCGGGGTTATGTTTGCAATCACAAATGTAAGTTATATACTTAACAATACCTTTGATTACAACAATCCTTATTTTTCACATACATACTTACCGCAAGTATTTTTATTATATTCATCAAATGATACAATATATAACAACAACTTTACTAAAAATTCTATTGGTATTACTGATTTATATGGTAGATATAACAATATATCCTCCAATAGTTTCTTTGATGATATCTCGGCAATAGTTATAAACAACACTCAGAAAGATACAATATATAAAAATTATTTTCTAGGCAATTACCAGGGTATAAACAGTACTACATCAGAATATACTCTGATATCCAACAACAGTATGTATTCTGATCAAATTGACATATACTATATTTATACGAACAATACGTACATTTTCAATAACACGCTCTACGGTTCGATAGGATTTAATTTTTCCAGTTCTAAATATAATTACATCTATAACAATATGATAATGGCATACTCAAATATAGCTTATAATTTGCTGAATTACTGGAATATATCGGAAAAGAAAGGGACCAATATTATTGGTGGTCCATATATAGGGGGTAATTATTGGGCAAGTTATAACTGTGCAAATGAAAGCAATGGATTTGGAGTTATTCCTTTTAATGACTTCAACTCAATATACAAATACGATTACTTACCTCTAGTGCATACCGGGGTACCTATATTTTTCAATGAAAGCGGTCTCAAGGCGAACTCTGTATGGGGAGTTAAAATGGGTAACATTACCAAATATTCTGAAGGGCAATACATCGTATTCCATATCCCCCCAACACTTAGTAAATTGAATTACTCTGTTTATGCCCCACAAGGATATATGGTTTCATATGACAAATATATGGTCAACGGAACTACCCATGCCTCTACTATTGCACAAACAATCTTTATAAAATTTTTCTTGGAATACAATTTGATAATATCTGAGACAGGGCTTCCATTTGTTTTATTACCATGGAAATTCAATATAACAACAAATAATTTATCCTGGGAATATTATGTATACCAGCAAACTTTCTACCTGCCTATTATCAATGGAACATACAATATATCAATAATACCTGTTATTGGGTATATATCAACTCCCTCTAACAAATCGATAACAATAAACGGATCATCTGAAACATTAAAAATAATATTCAATACAGCTTTAGATGTATATTTCGAGGAAATGGGTCTACCAAAAGGTACAAAGTGGTACGTTAAAATAAACAACACCACTAAATCTTCCACAAGTGAAATGATCAATTTCTCATTATTACCTTCAATCTACAATTACACAATATCATCCAATGGATATGTTGCAGAACCTCAACAGGGCACTCTAAACCTTACCAACATACCTTTAGGATATGAAATAATAAATGTATCTTTCATGCCAGTTTACAATGTAACCATCATGGAATATGGATTGCAAAACATTCAATGGAGTGTATCTATAAACGGGCACAAAGTGTTTTCCAACAGTTCTAAAATAGAATTTCCTCTTCCAAATGGAACATATAAACTTTCAGTAGAACCTGTAAACGGATATGTTTCCAACATATCCTCCGAAAATTTCACAGTAAATGGTAAAAATTTGATAATCCACATTCAATTCACCAAAATACAGCCAGCCCAGGCCAATTATTCTATTGAGACCGTAATAATATCTGTTGGAAGTATCGTTATAATTGTGCTCATTGCAATCTTGCTAACTTCAAATAAAAAAGGTACAAAAAAACAAAAAGCAAAAGAAACAAAAGAAGAAAAAACTTAGTTCAACCTTATCCTTTTAACAATCAACAAAATATATATTCATTGCAAAACATCCATTATGATTAATGAAATCTGAATTAACACCCATTATGGAGCAGTACTTCCAAATAAAAAGCTCATACAAGGATTATATATTCTTTTTCCAAATAGGTGATTTTTTCGAAACTTTCGAAGAGGATGCAAAAATAATATCCAAGGAACTGGAACTCACTTTGACCACTAAACAAAAAACTACTACTGGCGAGAGGACTCCCTTGGCAGGTGTACCGTGTGATACCATAAACACATATATTGCTAAATTGATAAAAAAAGGATACAAAGTAGCTTTATGTGAACAAATAGAGGATCCAGCAACCTCAAAAGGTATTGTTAAAAGGGAAGTTACAAAGATCATAACACCTGGAATTTGTCTAGAAGATGAACTTCTGGAAACAAAAAAAAATAATTATATCGTTGCATGCGGAATGTCAAATAAGTTCATCTCTTTATCGATTAGCGATATCTCCACAGGATATTTTTATTCAAACTTATACAACCAAGATGGAATTGAGGCTGTAAAAAATGAACTTATAAATATATCCCCCAGTGAAGTGATATGTGATGACATTGCATATAAACAAATTTTTTCTGATTTTTTCATTGAAAAATGCTATGTACATAAAGAAAATGACCTGTTTGTAATCAATGAAGAAAATAAAAATGAATTGGAAAGGCTTGCAAACAGCGCCATAACCGAAGAGTATCTCTACACAATAAACGCCCTGTACTCCTACATTAAAAAAATCAACAAAAACGCATTGAAGTCAATCTCTGAAATAAGGATAGGCATAAAAAAATCTCATATGAATATTGATAATACCACTATATCTACACTGTCCCTTCTACCCCAAGAAAATGACTCTGAAATCACGTTGTATTCTTTATTAGACAGAACTTCTACTGCCATGGGCGCAAGGTTACTCCAGCATTGGATCAGAAATCCTTTATTGGATCAAAAAGAAATAGAAAGGAGATACGATGCAGTATCCTTCCTGATCTCAAACAGGGAATTGAGGAATAAACTAATCAAAATAATGAACGGTATCTTCGATTTAGAAAGGATCTCTTCCAGGATAGCTGCAGGTAATGCAACACCAAAGGATTTAGCCAACCTTAAAAAATCTTTGTTTCAGATAGGCTTCATTAAAAATACAACAGAAAGCATGGAAGGCACTGTTAAGGAAATTGTGGATTCACTGATAATGCCTGAACAGTTGTTATCTCTGTTAGAAAAATCTATTGTTGATTTTCCTCCCATGAATTTAAAGGAAGGGGGAATAATCAAACAGGGTTTTTCAGCAGAGTTAGATTCATTGAAAAAAATAGAGCATGACAAAATTTCTTATTTAAAGGATATCGAACTCAAAGAGCAGCAAAGAACTGGAATAAAGAACCTTAAAATCGGTTATAACAGTGTTTTCGGTTATTACATTGAAGTGACTAAATCATACCTGAAAAATGTGCCTGAAGATTACATCAGGAAGCAAACGGTTTCCAATGCAGAAAGGTTCATAACCAAAGATCTGAAAGAAATAGAAACAATATTATTAGACACTAAAGAGCATGCCATTGAAATGGAAAAAGAAATTTACAACCAAATAATAAATGAAATAAGTAAATACAATGGAGCAATAAAAAAAGATTCGGATTTATTATCTGAGTTGGATGTATTATGCTCTTTTTCCGTTGTAAGTGAAGAGAAGTCGTATGTAAGGCCTGTTATAAATTCAGAATCAGCAATAATCATAAAAGAAGGCAGGCATCCATTGGTAGAAGAATCACTTAAAAATGCTTTCATACCAAACGATACTACATTAAAACAATCTGCACATAGGGTTATTATCCTTACAGGCCCAAACATGGCAGGTAAAACTACCTATATGAGGCAAGTAGGGATAATACTAGTACTAGCACAGATGGGGTGCTTTGTACCTGCAAAATACATGTCTTATAATATTGTAAATGCCATCTTTACAAGAAGCGGTTCTAGTGATAATATAACCAAAGGAGAAAGCAGTTTCATGACAGAAATGAAGGAAGTTTCATATATTTTAAGAAATGCAGACCAAAACAGTCTGGTGCTTTTAGATGAAATCGGCAAAGGTACAAGTACATTCGATGGAATGAGCATTGCATGGGCTATTGTAGAATACCTGCACAATAAGATCAAATGCAAAGCGATAATCTCTACACATTACCATCAATTAACACAAATGTCTAGCTATCTTCCACACATATTTAATTACCAAATGGCTATTAAAGAGGAAGGGGATGAAATTGTATTCCTTAGAAAGTTATTACCGGGAAGTACAGACAAAAGCTATGGAATACATGTAGCAAAGCTTGCAAACATCCCCAAGGAAGTTGTTTCTAGGTCAAAAGAAATATTGTCTAAATTGGAAAAGGTTGAGGTTTCACCTTTATCTAAAGTGTCTTATACAAGGTCCCAATACACTCAAATGCTTTTGCCTGAACCATGTAATGAAGAAATAGTAAAAGCTATTAAAGAAATAGAACTGGAAAAAATCTCCCCTATAGATGCCTTACTAAAGCTAAAGCAACTTAAAGAAATGCTAAAGAAGTGATAAAATGCCAATAAAAAAGTTGGATGAAATTACGATAAAAAATATAGCAGCTGGTGAAGTGATTGAAAGTCCATTATCAATTGTAAAAGAACTTATTGAAAATTCTCTCGATGCAAAAGCAGAAAGTGTAAAGGTATATCTTGATGATTCTGGTAATGAATCCATTGAAGTGGTTGATGACGGCACAGGGATAGAGTATAATGACCTGCCTAATGCAATAGAAAGGTATGCAACAAGCAAAATAAATTCCATAGATGACCTCAATTCCCTATCAACCCTTGGGTTCAGAGGTGAAGCCCTTGCCTCGATATGTTCCATATCTACAACAGAAATATATTCAAAGCATCAAAACGAGGATATAGGCGGATATCTGAAATGTGAAAATGGAATAATCAAAGAACATAAAAAAATTGCATATGGCAAGGGGACAACAGTTAAAGTTTATAATATATTCAATAATGTTCCTGCAAGAAAAAAATTTTTAAACCATAATAAAACCCATATCACTGATTACGTATACCTCATCGAACATTTTTATCTTGCAAACATCCATGTAGGATTTTCTCTGTATAATAATAAATCTTTGGTAATAAAATACGATAGAAGCGATTCCTATGGCCAAGCTATCAAAAATGTTTACGGTACTGAAATTTATTCTTTAATGCATCCTATAAATGTAAGGTCCGAAACATTTTATCTATATGGCTATTCCTCTGACCCTTCGCTCACACGCGGTTCTACAGACTCAATATCCTTTTTTGTTAATAAGAGATGGATTTTATCTAAAGAGCTTATCAACGCATTGAGAGAGGGATACGGTACATTCATACCCAAAGGCAGGTTCCCATATGCAGTTGTATATATAGAAACTCATTCCTCAAACATTGATGTAAACATCCATCCCAGAAAAACAGAAATAAAATTCTATAAAGAGCAAGATTTACGCAATATGCTTTCCTCTGCCATTTATGAAATGTTAAAAAGCAAATCTATAATATCCACAAAGGAAATTATTGTAAAAGAGAAGAAAAAGGTAGAGGAAAAGAAAGAAGAAAAAATCGCCGATATCCCGAATACAGAACCAAAAACAAACCAAAATATTCTATCGCTCTCTGAAAAAGAAAAGAAATATGAAATATCGAAAAGTGGAAGGCTGCCCAAATTAAGGATTATTGGGCAAGCCTTAAACACATTTATACTTGGTGAATCAGAAGATAACATGCTAATAATTATTGATCAGCATGCGGCATCTGAAAGAATAAGATATGAAGAATTAAAGCAACGCAAAACAATGGAACAACATTTAATCGATCCTGTATTGATTAATCTGCCTACCAAAGAGTCGGAATACCTTTCAAATAACACTGGAGTGTTAGAGCCATTAGGATTTAATATCTCTTATATGGGTTCAAATACCTTTATGGTCAGGTCCCTGCCTTCCCTGAATGTAAAGAAATCTTCTGCTGAAATTTCTTTACTTATCCAGGATTTGCTATCAAATGAGCTCTCTCATGAAGCAAAATTTGAAATGGATCGTGCTATAAAAACAATAGCATGCCATTCGGCAATAAGAGCAGGAGACAAATTATCAATGGAATCGATGGAAGCATTGATAAAAAAACTTTATTCTTTGGATATAAACTACTCATGTCCCCATGGAAGACCAGTTATGATAGCAATAGATAAAAACAAATTGGGAAGGATGTTCTTAAGGAGCTAAACAATATGGATCTCATATCAATGCTTGAAAAATCTATCAAAATAGGAGTTGCAACAGGTGCACTTATCGCTTTTGTATCCATACTTGCAATAAGTTACATGACCATTATAGGAAGCACTGCTATTGTGCTATATTTCGTGTGGTATTCTTCTCTTTTAACAGGAAGCGTAATGATAGTGTTGAGCTATTACACTTTAATATCAATACATAAAAAAGAACAAACAACACAAACATTACAACCACCAAGCAATACCCGTGAAGGCAATATGGAACAGCAAACAATCTCTGAATTATTGCCAGAAAATGAATCTTTAATATACGACATAATAATGGAGCATAACGGGGAAGTAAGGCAGAGCATAATAATAAATGAATCCAAAATGTCTAAAGCAAAAGTAAGCAGGGTACTCTATTCTTTAGAAAAAAAAGGGTTGATCATAAAAATACGTTCTGGCATGGGGAATGTTATAAAAATAGTGCAAAAAAAAATGAAATGCTTTTCATTCTATGAAACTAGTTTCACGATATAATCCCAATATTAAATATGCTCTCTCAACCATATATTAATCGGTGATCGTATGAGCGAAAGTAAAAATTTTGAAAACCTTTTGTGGGCAATAATAGCGCTGTTTATAGTTATTGCAGTGGTAGCAGTAATCTTTGCAATAATCTTCCCTTACAAAGGATATTATGGATATGGTATGATGGGATTGGGATATGGAATGATGGGGTTCGGCATTCTGTTTATGCTAATTCCACTGATATTCTTTATACTGCTATTCTATTTTATTATAAAAATAGTATCTGACGAAGGCTCAAACAAAATTGAATATAAAAGCAATGCTATGGAAATATTAAACCAGCGCTATGCATCTGGGCAAATCACTGAAGAGCAGTATAATCGCATGAAAGAAATGCTTAAGAAAAATTAATTTTTTATTTTTATTTTATTCCAATAATTGAACATTTAATTGCATAAGCATTTAATTTTTGAATATCGATAAAGTGTTATGGAAATTGTAAGAGTATGGGATATAAGCCATTACCAGCAAATCCAAGAATTGCAGGTTAAGATATGGGGGCTTAAAACAGAACCCCCTGTGCCAATCCCCCTCATGGTTGCCATGAACAACAATGGTGGACTTGTTGAGGCAGCCTTCGATGGTTCCACAATAATTGGATTTACACTTGCATTCTATGGAAAAGATGAAAGGGGGAAATACCTTTATTCCCACATGGCTGGTGTCGACCCAGAATACAGAAACAAAGGAATAGGGTATGAACTCAAAATGCATCAATTTGAAACTGCAGAAAAGCTTGGATTTAAAGAAATACGATGGACCTTTGACCCATTAAAATTGAGAAATTCTTATTTCAATACTAGAAAGCTGAAATCTTTCTGTTACGGGTATAAAATTAATTATTATGGTATAATGGGGAGCGAGGAAAACCAGAGATCTGAATCAGATAGGATCTTTGCCCATCATTTTCCAGGCAAAGAACCTGTAAAGAATTTGGATTTTGATGAAGTAGAATTCGATATTGATAACCCTCCTAAGATTGAAATTGAAAAAATCAACAATGAAGTCTTGTCTTACCCAATACCAAAAGATTTGTCTATACTAAGCGATTCCGAAATTTATAAATGGAGGATCGGGTTAAGAAAGGCAATAACAAAATTGGAGCACCGTAATTATATACTTGTAGATACGGTACCAAAAGAGGATTATGGATATTTAGTATTCGTGAAGAAAAACATATCAGGGTTGTTAAAATCAAATTAAAAAAAACTAATTTTTAAAACGAAAAGCGTTAATATCGGTATAAAAATGAGTGGTTATGAAATATATTGTCGTTACAGGAGGGGTATTATCTGGTCTTGGTAAAGGTATAACCACATCATCAATAGGCAAGATACTCATATCATCAGGATTAAAAGTAATGCCCATTAAAATCGATCCGTATATAAATTGTGATGCAGGTACAATGAATCCATACCAGCATGGAGAAGTTTTCGTACTCAATGATGGTGGAGAAGTTGATCTAGACCTTGGCAATTATGAACGTTTTATGGATATCGACATGAATAAAGATAATAACATTACTACTGGCAAAGTATACTTGAATGTAATAGAAAGGGAAAGAAAGGGTGAATACCTGGGTGAAACAGTTCAAATAATCCCCCATATAACCGGTGAAATAAAAAACCTTATTAAAAAAGTAGGTACAAAATCCAGTGCTGATATTATCCTGATAGAAGTAGGTGGAACGGTAGGGGATATCGAATCAATGCCTTTCTTAGAAGCGTTAAGAGAACTCAAACTTGAGGTGGGTGAAGATAACATCTTATTTATCCATACCACTTTGGTTCCAGTTGTTGGTCCAGTAGGGGAACAAAAAACCAAACCAACCCAGCATTCAGTTAAAGAACTGAGGTCTATAGGTATTACTCCCAACATCATAATCGCACGAGGGTCATCGGAATTAACTGAAAGTACAAAAAAGAAAATTTCGCTTTTTTGTGAAGTGCCTGTCAACAATATAATAAGTGCACCAGACCTAAAAACAGTGTATGAACTTCCCCTTGTTTTTCAAAAGCAAAACCTCTATGAAATAATAAAAAATAAGCTAAAACTTGTTTCTTCAGAACCCAATTTACAGGAATGGAACAAATTTGTGGAAAGGTTAAATGCACCTAAGAACGAAATAAGGGTTGCAATGGTTGGTAAGTATAGTGCACTAAAGGATTCTTATATAAGCTACAGTGAAGCCCTGAATCATTGCAGTGCTGAAACATCCACTAAAATTATAGTTGATATGATATCAGCAGAGCAGTTCGAGAAAGGGAAAGATCCGGCAAGTGTATTGGAAAAATATGATGGTATTATCATCCCAGGTGGATTTGGGAATCGGGGAATCGAGGGGAAAATCAAGGCAATAACCTACGCACGGGAAAGCAAAAAACCCTTTTTAGGGGTATGCCTCGGTTTCCAGCTAGCGGTTATAGAATATTCAAGGAATGTTCTTAAACTGGATAATGCAAACAGTACGGAATTCAATGAATCCACACCCTATCCTGTAGTTACCCTGTTACCTGAACAAAAGAATGTATCTGTCAAAGGGGCTTCGATGAGGCTGGGCTCCTCGAAGGTTATTATTAAAGAAGGGTCAAAGGCACATGAAATATATTCTTCAAATGTATGCTATGAAAGGCACAGGCATAGATATGAAATCAATCCGGATTATATACCTCAATTAGAAGAAAAAGGGTTCATTTTCAGTGGAATGGATGAAGAAAAAATAAGAATGGAAATTGCAGAATTAAAAAACCATCCCTTCTTTGTCTGTACCCAATTCCACCCAGAATTAAAATCCAGAGTGATGAAACCGGCTCCCGTACTCCTTCATTTTGTTAAAGCATGCCTTAAAAAGGAATGATCATTTGCTCCACCTGACCAAAACTTCTTCTCTTTTGAATACGTAAACAGCAATTTCAAAAAGTATGATGTCCAGTATAAAAAGGATTGTCGAGAAAACAATCATAGGGTAAATCCCCATGTTGTATTGTGCCATAATGAGCAATCCCAGAACAGGCAATATAACAATACTTCCAATCTGCTGTGCTGCTTTTATATCATTAACCCTAGAAGATATAATCAGACCTGAAGTGGTAGCTAAAAAGGCATACAAAGGTCCTGTTATGCATATAGATAAGATAGAATATGCATCTGGTAGATATATGGCATGGCTCATTACAAAAGTACCGTAATCAACTAAAAGGGTAAAAGAAAGGAACGATATCATAAAAAGAAGTGTAACCGGTAAAAAAACAGCAATAATTTTTCCAAGCAAAATATCTCTATCGGTAATAGGTGCAGATAACAATACTTCTATGGTATTGCCATATTTTTCACCGATCAAAGAATGTGTAGCCAATACTACCGGAACCAAAGAAACTGAAAGCAAAAAATAAGGTATTACGAGGTGTTCTGCAACAATAACCATATTATTGTTGTAAACAAGGTTATTTGTATACATAAAAATGGGTATCCTGTTTTCTATAGAAATGGAAAATACGATAAGTGTAGCCAGAAATGTAATGAATACAGGGAAAGAAAGCAATGTTAACCTCATATACGTATTTTCCCATATTTCCTTAAGGTCTTTCCTAGACATTATTGCAATTTTGTCAAACCCCATATTGCTTTTCACCGAATATTTTTATATAAAAATTTTCCAGATCATTTTCATAATTCTCTACAAGGTATACTTTAATATGATTCCTGGATAAGGCATCAATTACTTCCCAATTTTTATCTAGCTCCCCCTTGATTTTTACTATGGTTTCATTTGGATTGAGCTTTTTTACTTCTATTATGTCTTCCCCTCTGATAATATTCTCTATGTTTTCTATAGGAGAATGCACAATATGTATTGCCCTCTTAGTTTCATTTATAATCTTTTTATCCAAATCCTCTTTCGTTATATCTACAAGGATTTTCTTATTGATAAACAGAATTCTACTGGAGAGTAACATGGCTTCTGCAAGATTATGTGTAGACATAATAACTGTAACCTTATCTTTTTTAAGGGTAGCAATAATATCCCTTACTTTTTTGGCAGATATGGGATCAAGGGAAGAGGTTGGCTCGTCCATAATGAGATACTTAGGATAATGAAGTAACGTCCTTGTTATTGATACCCTCTGTTTTGTGCCTTTAGAAAGTTTTTTGACTTTTGTGTTTAATATACTAGCTATATCAAATTTTTCAGCAATTTCATTGATTCTGGGGATAATCCTATTGTAATCAAGCCCGTAAAGTTCTCCGAAAAAAAGCAAATTGTCAAGTACTGTTAAATTTTCATATAACCCTGAATTTTCGGATAAAAAACCTATCTGTTTACGTACAACCATATCTTTACTTTCTATTGTTCCTATTGGATAACCATCGTAAACAATTTTTCCTGAATTTGGCTTTATTAAAGCAGATAATAATCTCAACGTAGTGGTTTTACCTGCACCGTTTGGACCAAGCAATACAACACTTTCTCCCTCTTTAACAACGAATGAAATATCATTCACTGCAGTGCGTTCGCCAAATGACTTTGAAACATGGTTTACTTCAATCATTAATCTCTCTATAATATATCTGTTGCTTCCCCCTTATACCTTTTTGTGTGCTATTAACAAAATATTGAATATTAAAAAAATTTACAATTGGGGTGGTTGAGGTGGAGGTTGTTGCATTGGTGGCTGGAATGATGCCGGTGGGGATTGGAAATTTCCAACCATCGGTTGATAAACTTGTGTTCTATTAGTATACTCATCAATACCCCTATATCCATTGTGATATCCCATAAAGGATATAACCCATGCAACCAATGCTATTACCACTGCTATAGCCAATATCCCTATAACACCTGAAATTATGCCTGGTCCTGTAGTACCACTACGCATGGCTGAAAAAATTAAAGAATACATCCCTGCAAAAACTACTACTGAAGCCAAAATCCCTATAAAAGGTGAAATTATAAGGTAAAGGCCGGCTTTTTTAAGTCTCTGTATACCACCTAGATCATCACCCAATTTTCTCAAAGAAATTGCAATCATAAAATATGAAACTATGTATAGCAAAAAGGCCAAAAAAATTGCTATGGCATAAGCACTACCAAATGCATTTGCAGATGATGTGGTTGTAGGAGCCACAGTTGTGTTATTTCCATATGTAGTAACATGGGATACTGTAGAAAAAAGAGGTAATATATATAAAACACCTATTATGGCACCTACAATAAGCAATATAAAAGAAACCAATGTTACAATAGCGGTAGCTTTGAAAAACCCTTTGCTAGGAATGGGCTGGTCTGATAGTTTTAGAAGACCGATAGATATTAAGATAATCCCTACTATCTGTATAAAAGCACCGACAACAATAATAGTAAGAATCACTCCCAAAAACATTACAAATAGACCTGTCCTTAAAAGGCTCAAACTCTCCCTACTAACAGGCTGTACCTGGTTTGGTACATATCCTGCAACGGGTGGATTCATATACGGATTTGTTGACATGATTTTACAACCACTTATATTTATATATAATTTTGCATTTATCAAATTACGGTGGTGCCAGATGATTACAGTTTACAAACACATTTCTATAATTTTGAAAAGTAATTCGACATTACTTTACTACTACATCCCATAATACAAAAAATAAAGGTATAACATTATATGTCTATTAATAAATAGTAAGTCTTTGATGTAAAAATTATACCTTACCCTATACACACTAAAACACAGATATCAGTCAACTACCCCTCCCTGACGGAATGGGCTTGTTGCTGGTCTCCCCTCCACCGAGTGGAGTTTCATTGAACCGCAACGATCGGCTGGTTGACAGCAGCCTGAAGTACTCAGATGTACCGAGTACTTCGAT
>JBMFVL010000030.1:0-15664 GCA_049966015.1 Thermoplasmata archaeon
TGTATAGTAGATTATTAATGTTACGCTTTCATCCCCTTGCCAAGTCAAGGGGTCTTCCCGCTCACGTTAGATAAAAAAAATCAAATACAAAACACTTACTAAAAATACCTGTGCAATAAATCCCCCCAATATAAAAATTACAAAAGGAAGTTGTGGTGTAACCCAAACCTCTTTTTGGTTTATTTGTGAAAAATATTCAATTGCATTTTTTATTTCTTCATCATCTGTTTTTGAAGGAAAATAAACAAACCGGTTACCTGGAAATTCCATTAGCCACACAAATTTATTTTTAATGTCTGATAATGGTATTTTGTACCCCAAAAATATTTGTGGTATTTTATACTCTTTTTTCATAAGATTTTTTAAAGCTAAATATACTGGTAAGAATAAAGATATAAAAAGCGCATTGAAAAGTACTTGGAAAGAAAAAGGGAATATAAAATTGGCCTTAACCAATGGAAAAATATAAAAATGGATATTATTGTCAAAAAACAAAAATGAAATCCCCCATAACGCTTTTGCATCAGCTCCTCCATGCAAAATGTTGAATTCAAATAAAATCCTTATAAAGATAAACATCACAAAAACAATTAACATTGAAATAAATATAAAATCAACATAGAATAATGCGTATATCAACAAGAAAATAACTCCTCCGATGACATACATTCCATAATCTAGAAGATAATATGCATAATCTGGTAATTTTATATAATCCTCCCATTCGAAAACAGGTCCAAAAAATGCACCTGAAACTGCAATAATTGCAAGTATATTGTTTATGTAAAAAGCCTCTGGAAAATATACAATAAATATAATTGCCAGTGCAGTAATGCCCAGCAACGCCCATGGCCAGTTATCAATTTCTCTGTATTTCCAATCCCTATATGAACCATATAACAACACAGATAAACCAGCAACTGTTGCAATAAATGATATGATTTGGTTCACGCATATTATATTTTCACTCACTATTTATATTTTAGCAGAATTTAATAAAGAAAAAAGAACCCCCGTTACGAAGGTGTTATTGATATTTCAAATGTACCGTTTACAGATGAAGTGCATTCAATCTCAAATGACAAATATAGTGGGAAACTGCTAATGGACAGAACTTGCGTACTGTTTGATATTATATTCCATACTGAAAACTGGTTACTCAGGTTATATGGTTGATAACTGAATATAGCCTTAAAGAGCTGTACATGAAGGTTATTGACATTAGAACTCAGGTATAAATCTTTTATTACGCTGTTGCTCGTTATCTTAATAATATTGCTGTAAATTACAATGGCTCCCAATGGTACATAAAAAGATAAAGCAATATTTTTTCCATTAACAGTCCCACTACCCATAGAGGAAAAAGCAGCGTTATTAACTGTAAAGGTTAAAGGATTGTTAGATTGAAAGAATGATGCATTAGATACAATAGGAATTATTATCACCAACCCCGCAACCAGGGATAAAATTACAAGTATCCTATTGTTCATAACAATCACCAAGTATAATATGTGTTGCTATATTATATACATATTATTATTAAAATATCTATATTGATAATTATCAATATTGATAATAATGCAATCGCTCAAAAATGATTAAATATTGTATAAAAGATTGCAGTAATGATAATATATGGCAGGCAATCAAGGTAATAAATATAATTATGAAGTTTATACTCCAACAAAGGTAAGACCTCACAGGAGTGGCAGCTTATTCTGGGGATTGTTATTTCTTTTTATCGGATTGGTATGGTTATTGAGTTTGCTAAAAATAATCCCTTTAAATTTCAACATAATACTTGCTGGTATGGTAATAATATTAGGAATCTACCTTTTAGTTAGATGGTTTACAACGTGGTGATGTAGTGTTGTTTTATGATGATGTTATTTATAGAATGCAAACCAAAGGTAGTTTGATATGTGCAGGTATAGATCCCGACCCCAATATGATGCCTTCATTCTATAAACAAGATACAGATGGGTTATATGAGTTTGTATATGATTTGTTAAGTACCTTATCCCCTTATACATTATCTTTCAAATTCCAGATGGCACATTTTTTGGCATGGGGGGATGAAGGAATAAAAATATTGAAAAGGTCCATTGAAGAATTTAAGAATCAATCTATTTTTATTATTGATGGAAAGTTCAATGACATCCCCAATACACAAGAATTTTACAAAAAATTTGCCTATGATTATCTAAAAATAGATGCAATAACCCTAAATCCGCTGATGGGTATAGATTCTATTATGCCTTTTGTATCTGAAAACAAAGGCATTTTTGTTCTTGTACACACTTCAAACAATGGCTCTAGAGATTTTCAGGAATTGGATATAAAGGGAACACCTTTTTATTTCCATGTAATATCCAAGGTTAAAGATTTAAAAAACAAAAATATAGGATATGTAGTGGGGGCTACTTTCCCGGAAATACTCAAAAACATCAGGAACGAAGCCAAGGGGGATATGATATTGGTTCCTGGAATCGGTACCCAAGGAGGGAAAATTGAAGACGTACTTAAAAACACTATTATTGAAAAAACAGATATTACCATGCTTGTTATGTCCAGGTCTTTAATATACAATAAAGAGGAAAACAAAGAAGGTTATTTTAAAAAAATAATTGATACGGCCAATAATATAAACATGCAATATCAAAGGCACATCAAAAATTTAACTTCGTTTAAATAAACATGGCAGATAGCAAAGCCATCTTACATGCCTGTTAACATGAAAGTAAAATCTACAAAAATCAAAGCCTTACTATTTTTCCATTTGGAGAAATTTCATAAAAAATTTCAGCAGTGAATTTTTCTACTACTGTTCCCTCCTCTTTCCACTCCTTAGGACTTAAACCTGCTTTTATGCACGTTTGGTCTAAAAATTCTTCTACATCCCAGTGGTATTCAGTAGCCACCTGAGGAAGAAGCAAACCTCTGTAAAAACCTTTTGTAACTATAAGGCCATCTCTGCCAACCATAATTTCCTTAGCTATATCTAAGCCTTTTTTATTGATTTTTACAGGCTTAGTTAAAAGGCTAACTTCTATTGTAATATGATCTAGTTCATCCTTTCGCAGAGGTTTAAAACGTGGGTCTTCAAAAGCAGCGTTAAGGGCAGAATCTTTTAATGCATTTTTTAAAGGTAATACTGGTTCAGGGTATCCTATGCAACCTCTGAGTTCTTTAGAGGGATATTCATTCAACGTTACAAAAACCCCCCTTTTCGTATTAAATTTATCTGTGAATTTTTCTTTAAATTCTGTCTCCATTCTAAAGGCATTGGAAATAACATATCTAGAATATTTTACAGCAACAACTCCTTCATAATCTTCATATTCCATAAAAATAACTACAACTTTTTATCTATTAAATATTTCTATATTGAATTAAAAAGATTATTAACATAAAAGGAATAGGTATTGATATCATGAATATCGCCCAAATATCTACAAGATATCCTCCTGCTCCAGGTGGAGTAGAAACTTATGTGAAAGAAACCACATCATTGCTTAAAAAAAAGGGGCACTTAGTTGATGTGTATGCTAGCAATCTATATACAGAAATTCCATGGAAAAAATTAGAAAATAATGGTAATGAAGCATATAGAGTAAGAGCATTTTCAATGCCTGGTGAAATGCATTATCCTGTTTTACCTTCCCTAATATACAAACCCCTTTTAAAAAAATATGATATAATACATGTCCATACCTTCGGTACATTCCAGGCTACACTTATTCCATGGTATAAAAAATTAGGCAGAAAAGTTGTGCTATCTTCCCATTATCACCCTCCAGAATCAATGTGGGGGGGTCAGAAACGTATGGGGCTCAGACTATTTTATGATAAACATATTGCCAAATACACAATAAAAAATTCAGATGCAATAATAGTAGAAAGCGAATATGAAAAAAAGGAAATATTAAAATTTTATGAGAAAGCAAAAGTAAAAATAATACCTCCTGGTACTGACATTTCATGGTTAATGAAAGAAAGGCATTGTGAATTCAAAAAAAGTTTAGGAATAAGTAATAAATATCTTCTATACGTAGGGAGAATAGCTTCCAATAAAGGGCTATATGACCTACTCAATGCCTTCAAGATTATCCAAAAAAAGATAGACTTAAGCCTGGTTATAGCTGGTCCAGATAGTGGGTTATTGGGCAATCTAAAAGAAAAAATATATAAAGAAGGAATACAAAACGTATATTTAACTGGATATCTATCCCAGGACCAATTAGCATGCGCATACAAAGAAGCCTTTGCATTCGTATTCCCAAGCCATTTTGAGGCATTCGGTCTTGTATTGCTAGATGCCATGGCAACTGGATTGCCAGTAATTACAACATCGGCAGGTGGAATACCTGATGTAGTTAGCAACAAGGAAGGCATCCTTGTACAGCCAGGTAATTGGAATGAACTGGTAAATGCCATAGAGCAATTATATGATAATGAAGAATTAAGAAATCAATACATAAAAAATTCTATAGCTAAGGTAAAATATTATACATGGGATCGTGTTGTATCTGACTTGGAGAAATTATATGCTGAGGTAATAAATCAATGAGAATCGCACAAGTTTGCTTAAGGTTTTTAGCACCTGGCGGTGTAGAATCACATGTGTATAATTTATCAAAAGAACTCCATAAAAAAGGGCATGAAGTTCAAATTTTCACTACTAACCTGTACACGGAAAAGCCATGGAAAATAATAGATTATCCAGATCCTGTTTTAGAATTTGCAAAAATAAAACGTTATAGAGTATACAAAGATCTTATCCCTTTTTTGAAAATGCCTATAGCTCCAGCATTGCTCAAAGGTATATTAGAATATTCCCCTGATATAGTGCATTTGCATTCACACCGTTATTTTCATGTGATATTAGGTTCCCTCTTATCAACAAAGTATCCTGTAGTGGTATCTACCCATTACCATCCACCGGAACAAAAAGAAACTCGGTGGGCACGTGCAATGTTAAATTTTCAAGATTTGCTGTTTAAAGCATTTGTATATAAGCAAGTAGAAGCAGTTATCTCTCACGAAGGTGAAATAGAAAGCATGAAAAATTTTTTGGGTGGGGTTAATAGCTATGTAATTCCAGCAGGTATTGATCCAGAAGAATACAAAATTGTTCCAGACGAAGAAGGTTTCAGGAATGCATACGGTGTAGAAGGTGATTATATAATATACGCAGGAAGGTTAGCATCCAACAAAGGGTTGTTGTATCTTGTTAAGGCATTTGCATCAATTGAAAAGAAAATGCAAGTTAAATTAGTTCTAATGGGTGAAGAAAGTGGATATGGAGATGTATTGAGAAATCTAATCAATGAACATTCAATTAAAAACGTTATTTTTACAGGATTTGTAAAAGATAGGAAAGTTTATTTAGGGGGAATAAAAGGTTCATCTCTTTTTGTACTTCCATCAGAATGGGAAGCTTTTGGAATATCGGTAATAGAAGCATATATGATGTCTAGGCCAGTCATAACATCTGACCGGGGTGGGCTTAAATATTTAGGGCAAATTGGTGGATATGTTGTCCCATATGGGAATGTAAAAGCCTTATCTGAAGCAATGATAAAAATATTAACCAATAAAAAAGAATCTTTTATAAAAGCCGAAAAAGCAAAAGAATATGTACTCTCTCATTATACATGGAATATAGTGGCAAATGAAGTTGAATCTGTATATGAAAAAGCGGTGAACCTACATGGAAGAAAAGATGCCATTAATGGTCATTGAAAACAATGAAGAAGTATTGTCTGAATGGCTTTTATTGGAATACAAACATAGTTTAGATATATGGGCAAACATATTATTTTCTAACATCCCTCCTCTATGGAAACAAAACAGCGTGTTTAGAAGTAGTACTACTAAACACATCTACGATAAATTTCCTGACAAAACGTTTATTGTATTAGACCCTAGTGCAGAAGAAGAATTATCTCCCCTAGATTTTTACGACATAGACGGCATTATTGTAGGGGGTATACTTGGAAATGAAAAATTTACTGGAAAAACTAAAAAATATATATCTGATAATGTAAAAAATAAAAAAACAAGAAATTTAGGAAAAATACAGCTGCCTATTGATATAGCTGTCTTTGTTGCAAAAATGATATATCTTGGAATACCACTGAAGTCCATAGAGCTTACCAAGGAAGTTGAATTGGAATGGGATGAAGGTGATAGCACAATACTTCCCTACGGGTACCCAATTATAGATGGAAAAATTATAATTACACCTGGTTTAATCGAATACTTGAAAAAAAATAGATGATGAATGAATTCCTATTATTAAATCATTTTTTAATTTCCAAATCCCCGTATCTGTCCCATTCAAATTTTAAAGCTTTCCTTCCTTTATCTAAGTTGGATTGTAAAATGTACCCTACAATTAAAGGTAAAGCTATGCTAATTTCAGAGTATACTGTAGCTTGATGCGCCTCTTTCCATATTTTACCCCAGGATTGTGCCTCTTCCAAGGTGCTTCCACTTAAGCCTCCCCACTGCGGGGTATCCATTGTAATCTGAAATGCATAATCGTGTCCGTGTGTATCATATCCGAGTTCTTCTGAAATTATTTCAACATCATTGATGTAATTTTTAGGTGTTCCTCCACCAAGATAAATCACACCTGTTTTTTTGCTCTTAGCTTTGATCATTGTAAGTTCATAAGTATCTTTTATCGGGTCTATGTACATGTGAGGCATACCCTTCTTTTTGTGGTACATTGTTGTTAAACCAATACCAATACTGGAATCATTTAGTGCAGGTACAAACATAGGCACACCATTCAGGTGTGCAGTTCTTACAATAGAATTCTCATCATCAAGCAATGAACCAACATAATTGAGATACTCCCTGCTGGAATATCCCCTTGGTTCTAGATTGTTTGTGATCTCACCCAGAAAACGATCTGTTTCCCTGAATTTATCCTCGTCTACCAACGTGTCATATATCCGATCAACAAATATATTGTGAAGGGCTACGTTATCCATACTTGGATGCCCCTTATAATGGTAATAACCTCTTGCATTGTATATATCCTGATATAAAATTGCACCTGTAGAAACAATAACATCTACCAAATGTTTTGCAACCATATCCCTTATTATTTTTCTCAACCCTGCAGCAATAAGCGCACCACTTAGCCCCAGAATTACCGTTGGACGGTCCTTATCACTAAGCATATTTTTATAAACAGCAGCACATAACCCCAGATTCCTAGACTGTATAGATGTATGCTCAAATGATTCTACAAGATCCTTTATAGTTTTAACTTTCTCAAGATCCACTGGTATGATTTTCTCTTTCAAAATTTCATTTTTATCATATTTCATATATGCACCTCTATCAAAATAAAAATCCATTAAAAAAAGGAATGGTCTAAAATATCCCAGGATATAATATCTTCTTTATTGAAATAAAGGGAAATTTCCCTTTCAGCGCTTTCAAGGCTATCTGATGCATGGACAATATTTTTGCCTACATCCAGCCCATAATCACCCCTAATTGTTCCAGGAGATGCTTCAACAGGGTCTGTTTTACCAACAAGATTCCTTACGACTTTAACTGCTGACTTGCCTTCCCATACCATCGCTACAACTGGCGAAGAGGTTATATAATCAATAAGGGAATCATAAAAACCTTTCCCTTTGTGTTCAGCGTAATGCTTTTCTGCAAGGTCTCTAGATACCCACATTATTTTAATGCCAACAAGTTTCAAACCCTTCATTTCCAGACGGGAAATGATGTTACCGATAAGCCTTCTGTTGGTACCATCTGGCTTAACCATTACAAAGGTTTGTTCCATAAAAATTCCCTCATGTTGATGGTTTATGCTTTACATAACTGTTGGTCCACTTAAACTTCCTTGAATCCCTATTCAACTGAATCTTGTTAATCTGACATTTATGGCTACAAAAATAATAAACGGTACCATCTTTTTTTATGTACATTTTTCCCGATCCAGGTTCCAAGTCTTTTCCACAAAATGAGCACTTTCTTTGAGTTACCATTAAATCACCTTATTGATAGCTTTTTAGCTTCTCTTGCTGTTTCTTTAAGCATTAATATATCCCCGATCCTTACAGCCCCCATAACATTCCTGGTAATAATTTTGCCTTTATCCTTACCATCCATTACCCTGACCTTCACCTGTACAGCTTCACCAGCCATTCCAGTTCTTCCTACAATCTCTACGACTTCAGCAGGGTATCCATCACTTTCAGGCATGAAAATTACCTCTTCAAATTCTTAATATCCTCTACAAGCTTTTTCAATTTTTCCTCTCCTTGACCGGGAGACAAAACTGCAACAGCAGAGGCACTTTTCAATATTCCCACTAATTTGCCAAGTTCCTCTTTTGTCTGGACATATACATAAGGTATATTCTTTTCATCACATAACATTGGTATATGCTCCACAACTTCTGGTGGTTGGACATCCTCCGCTATAACAACCAACTTCGCTTCAGAACGCTCTACCATTTTGGTAACTTCATTGGCGCCTTTCGCGATTTTTCCTGTTTCCTTAGATATTTTCACTAACTCCACTGCTTTGTCAAGCACTTCCTTCGGAGTTTCAAATTTTACATAAGACGATTTTGCCATCATAGCACCTCTTTTTACCTGTTCGTAATATTTTAGCATACTATATAAGTATTTAATTTTGTCTATTTGTAACAGCGTAGGATATGTCAGCTACTTTTCCCTAAAGTTTAGTAATCTTTAAGGGTAGAGAGAAATATACATATCAATGGTTATATATTATTTAATAGTTACAGTCAACAAACGTTATAACTAAACATTCTTATACAGTATTTAAGTTACATATGATTTCATAGATATGTTAAAAGGCTATTTAACAAAGCCAATAAATATATCCTATATCTTTAGTTAAATTATGGATATTCATTTGTTAGTTACAACAACTTCAATCAAGACTGCCATACTTAACGAACTAAAAATATATGCATTATTCTTAATTATTATCGGAATTGTTTTCGACTTTTTCGGTAAAATAGCAATAAAGGCACTTGTAGCTATCGCTGGATTGATAGGTGGTGCAGGTATAGGATATCTGATACTACATTCAGCACATGTTACCAATGTATTGTACATTGCAGGAGGCATTGTTTTGGCTGCATTAATTGGATTAGCGTTAGGACTGGCATTGTTGCACTGGTCGGTAGCAATGATGGGTGCAATTGCGTTTGCATGGATTGCAATGCAAATACTTGGTGTCAAATCCTATACTTCTTTAATTGCCATGCTTTTTTCTCAAAACATAATCGTGTTGTATGTATTTATTGCTGGGATTATAGGGTATATAATTTTCACCATATATTATGATGATATCCTTATAATACTGACCCTAATTCTAGGTGGATTTCTGGTATATTTAGGGCTATTGTTGATAAACACAACTACCTTGTTGTCCATAACTTTATCCATTGTATTTGTAGTAATGGGTGGTATATTTCAATATATTAAAGACAAAAAAAATGACAACAAAAAAAGCAATAAAAATTATTCAAAAAGCACTTGAATAACATCGTTAAAATCTTCAAAACTATAAAAATCATTTTTTCTTTCCAATAACATATCCTTTAATTTTCTTCTAGCAAAAATTATATCGGATTTCAAAGCACCCTCCAAATCAAGTGATCCGTCTCCAATAAACACTATTTTTTTTGAGGGATTCTTACTCCTTATGTTATCAACAACAGTGCCTTTTGAATATGGCTTTACTGGATATGTTATAGTATAATATTCCCCCTCTTTTTTCAATGATGGTGCTATAACTTCAACATTTTCCCATTTATTATTTTTTATAAATAATTTTATGTAATAATCTAACCCTGCGCTAACAATATAAAACGGCAAATGAGCATCATCACTCCTTTTTTTGAATTCGATTAATCCTCTTCTAGGTGTCATGTGGGCATTAACAAAATCCTCCATTTCCTTTTCAGAACATTTAAGCAACATAACCTCCCCTTTCATTGCATCTTCATAGCTTAAAAGATTATCTATACGCATTTCTTCAAGGTCATGCCAAAAATGGCTAGCATATTTGTCAAAAAGCATAAAATCCACTTGTTCTTCTACCATTGTGCCATCAAAGTCACATACTATCACATAGTCTTCCACACAAATCCCCAATAAGCTATAGTAAATATGTTTTTTAAGTTATCGTCTCAAATCATATATAGTACTATAAATATTAACAATCGTGTTTGAAGAAATAGATGATAATCATTTAATAGAAATTGCAAAAAAATATGCAGGCATAATAGGTTATAAAATAATACAGGTTTTTGTAAAAAATGGATTTGTCGTCATTTATGCAAACGATACTAATCAAAATACTGCAGTTTTGGTATTTTCAAATAAATCTGTTAGCACAGAGGAATTATATGCATTGATTAACAAATCAAATACAGAACTCAATACAAATGTGAAAATAAAATTATTCTCCATAAGGTCAATATCTAGGGAAGTAATACCATCTATGTACATAGATAAAATAGAAGTAATCTCTGGTGACTCTTTTATCGAAGAACTCAAAAAATATTCCCTTCTAGAAACAAAAATTGAAAGTGACCGTGCCTTACCCTCATCTGTTTATTTTTCATCATTGCTTAAACAGGCAGAAGCATATGAAAACAATAATGATATTAAAAAAGCTATTGAGATCTACAATGAAGCCGTAAAAATAAAACCGGAAGTAGGATTCTTATGGTTAAAATTGGGATATCATTACCAAAAAGATGAACCGGAAAAGGCAATTGAATATTTCAAAAAGGCGGTAGAGTGTGACATTGAAGACCCTAACGCATGGATTGCACTTGCTAATGCACTTTCCTCCACAGGTAGGCATGAAGAGGAAGTGGAGTGTTATGATTATGTAATAAAATTGCGCCCTAACATGTTGGAGGCTTATATTAACAAAAGTGTAGCATTATATTATCTTAATAAACTTGATGAAGCTATAGATACACTACTTCCAGTATCAGAAAAAAACAAATCCCCTGAAATATACAACAACTTGGGAGTATTGTACAGAAAAAAAGGAAATCTTAATATGGCTAGGTTTTATTTTCAGAAATCCATTGCAATAAATCCTAATTTTGTAGATGCTAAAATTAATATAATAAATATGGAACTTGAAAGCGGGATATATTCTAGAGCATTGAAATATGCAGAAGAACTATATAAAAATGAAAAAAAGATTGAATATGCAAAACTATATGCAAATGCACTTTTTAAATTTGGTAACATAGACAAAGCGATAGAAATAGCAAAAGAATATGCCGATGACCCCTACTTTAAAGAAATGATAAGTAAAGTTGAAAAAGAAAATGCGAAGGTTATAGTTATAAAAGAAATTTATGCTCTATCTAGAAATGGATATAATGAATATGCAAAAAAAGTTTCAAAAAAAGAAAAACTAACACTAAATCCATATAGCGATGATAGGCAATATAATACTACAGGCAATATGGCTATTCTTATGAAAAAAATAGGTAATAACGAATTCCTAACAGAAGATGAATACAATTCAATATACAACGAAATAATGAGCAAGAAAGATGTCAATATGGCATTAAACCTACTTTATTTATTGTTTTTACATGTTAAATATGATGATGTTATATACCTCATAAACAACCTGAAAAGCAAATTGGATTTTTCAGCTATATTCGATAATCTGTTAGGAATTGCGTTAGCCTTGAAAAAAGAAAAGGAGGAGGCAATAACACACTTTCAACAAGCTATAAAAGAAGATACTGAATACAGAGACCCTTTAGAAAACATATCCACACTTAACTCCAAAAGTTAATCATCAGGTATATCTATATCTATAATATCCCCTGTATATCCATCCATGTAAGAATTATATGATTTGCCTTTGTATGAAAACTCTATAAAATATATAGGGACATGTACAAGGCTCACGTCAGATATAGAAACATCACACACAAAACTAGAAACCTCATCGACATCTTCCTTTAAAACATTTAGTTCATAATCTTTTATATTCGTTTTGCTTAGTTCTATTGCTTCTGGCTGTGTTATTTCAACGTTCAAAAACTCTGATTTTGGTGGCACATTGGAAATAGAGTATTGGACTAGATCCCCCATGGGTATGGTATAATCTTTCTCTGGAAAATATGATTCACGCCTAGCAAGAAGTTTCCACACAATTTCCTCATTATTCTCCCCTTCCTTGGGAATGTTAGAACCGTACTTCAAAGACACCCCTTTGTATTTGTATTTAATTTTAGCGTTGCTAACCCAGAAAGGAACAATTTTCAAAGATATATTTACAATTTTAATTTTTCTTTTCATAAAAAATGATAAAAGATCTGAATTTTTTATCCATGAATAAAATTTTTTTTCTATATCTTCATAGCTATTTGTACATTTTAATATAGAATGGTTTAATACAAACGGAGTATCTGTAATGTAAACTGTAGAATTACAATATTTGCAGATTACAACAATATTTCCAGGATCAATATTTAGCGGTGCACTGCAATGAGGACAATTTATGCTCTTAACAACATCAACCATACAATACACTAAACATTATCTGCATATATATTTTAAGCCTAAAGTTCAATACCGTAAACCATTCTGTATGAATCCAAAACAATTTTGTTATATGTACTTTCATCCATCAATTTTTTATCTAATATGCTTTTTACCCTTTTTGGTACAGTAGTAATGTTAAGAACGGCACCTGGATGCGATGGGTCATCTATGTAATCGGTTTCTAAAAAGAAAGGGGCATTTTCATTTACTATATAATCAATAATCTCTCTTTTAGCAATAAATGAAGGTACAATATTATATCTCTCTTTAGGAATGGGATTGGCAAAATGCTTAATTACCTTGTAATCTTTCATCCCAACTTTTTTGTAAAGTTCAAATAACATTTTATAATGCTCTTGGGTAAAATGGGGTCCATGTATGATTGAAGGGGCATTTGTTTCCTTGCATATTCTAAAACAATATTCCAAAACATCCATAGACGCATTGTATATTTCATCACTTATTTCAAAATGGGGCCAACCTATCTCCCCCATTGCAATAGCATCGCCACTGCTTATCATTTTTCCTGCTATTTCAGCTGCTTTTTTCATAATATCTATCGCTTTGCTCATCCCAAACTTACCCTCTAAATGGATTATATCAACTGGATATGGGCCAATTACTGCATACGCCATAATCCCTTTATCTTTTTTTATGCGATTAGCTATGTCAATAGTAATCTTGAATTCCCTGTCATAATCCTCTACTGAAAAAGGTATTTTATCGTAATGCATAGTGGTAACAAAAAGGCCGTTACCTCCTGCTTTTATAAAATCGTCAACAGCATTTAAAAACTTTCCTGTAAAAGGATTTAAGTGCAAATGGTTGTCTATAATATACATAGAAGGTATATTGTATCAATAACTTATATAAAAATTGGTTCAATATTGAGTTAAACATTAAAATAATTGCGAATACTTAAAATGTAATAAACAATAAAAAATACAAAGATTTTGACAAATAGTTATATAGTATAGATATCAAAAAATGTACAATAATATAGCACAATAAAACACAAAAATGGGGTGGTCATTACCACTTTTTTTGGTATATACCATGCATCCTTTATATAACGTAAATCAATAATAGATAACTAGGTGAAATGTGATGAGAGACATATCTAAATTAGTAGTATTAGGAGTATCGTTTGTTTTAGTAGTGACTGCATTTATGGTACTATATAGCAACAACAATTCTGTTCAAGTGTATTTGCAGTCAATACCTGGTAGTGTATCCCATACAGCAATAACAGCAGGAAAATATATAGGAATAGATAACAGCAATCAGCCTATGTATGTTATGTTATCTTTGCAATTTAGAAACCCAGGACAGTTAAATGCCTATTTAAGTGAAATCTCCAATCCAAACAGCCGTATGTACAGGCATTATATAACTGAAAGCCAGTTTGTAAATATGTACAGCCCGACGGAAGCGCAATATGCAGCAGTAGAGAGTTACTTGAGCCAAAACGGGTTTACGTACAATACATTTGGTGATAGATTAGTAATTAACATAAAAGGAACAGCACCTGAGTTTAGTGCATTGTTTCACACACAAATAAATTATTACCAATATGGAAACAGAATATATTATGCAAATGCAATGCCAGCAGAGTTACCAGCAAATATTGCCCCCATGATAACTGGAATAGTAGGATTAAATAACTTTGAAGTGTACCACACGAACCTTCTATTCCCCCATGGAAAAACTGTATACCAGTCCGTAAGCAGTTTATTTAAAACAGGGAAGGGTGTAGGCGTAAATAATGTACAGTTAACATTACCAGGGGATTTGCAGGTAGCATACCAAGAGAAGCCCATATTCAGCCAGGGTATATACCCAAGCAGTGATATAGTAGCAACAGTACTATGGGCAGGCACTGATTCTAATGGCAACCCAGTTGGTGCGTTTGTTCCAAGTGATATAAGCACATTTTTAAAGAACACATTGCCAGCAGGGGAACCAACTCCAAAAGTGAATGGTGTTCCAGTAGATGGTGCAGCTCCTCCAGGATATTCAGCAGCTAATGATTCAAGTGGTGCAAATGGAGAAAACACCTTGGATGCAGAATATGCGGCAGAAATGGCACCTGGTGCAACTGTAGATGTATTTTACGGGCCATCTGCACAGATTTCGTCAATAGATGATGCATTCACACAGGCGGTTAATACTCCACATGTAGTGGTAATTAGCAATTCATGGGGTGGATCTGACTCCAATGATAGTGTCTATGACCAAGAAGTAGCACATGCTAATGCAATAGGTATAACAGTATTAGCAAGTTCTGGAGACTCAGGTGATAATGCTGTAGGGTTCCCGGCTACAGACGCACACAACTCGTATGGAGTAGTGGCAGTTGGGGGTACAACAATAACCTACACAGGAACGGCAAGTTTAACAGGCAGTGGAACAACAGGAATTGCAAATCAAATAGCGTGGTTTGATGCGAACTGGGGACAAGCGACAAACCAAAGCCAGCAATACATAGGAAGCACAAGTGGTGTAAGCAGTGTATTTGCAGAACCATCATGGCAAGCAAATTCACCAGATGCAAACCAGGTAATAACACAGGTAGGTAATGGAAGGGGTGTAGCAGATGTATCTGCTGTTGGTAACAACAGTTTAATATATATCACATACCCAAATAATGGAACATTGCAAAGTGGGTATATGTGGATAGCAGGTACAAGTATTGCTTCCCCTGCAACAGCTGGAATGATAGCTACTATAGATGCATACTTACAGTCAAAAGGGCAATCTACATTAGGATTTGGGGATCCAACGATATACAAATTAGGCAACGAGCAGTATGCAGGTCAATTAAATAACATGTTGCCATATTACGATGTAACTCAAGGTGCAACAGCCTCTTACTCAGCGATGAAAGGATGGGATATGCCAACAGGATGGGGGAGCATAAATGCATATAACTTTGCGCAGTTGGTTTCAGGAATTTCACCGGGCAACACAACGAGTCCAGGCAACACAACGAGTCCAGGCAACACAACGAGTCCAGGCAACACAACGAGTCCAGGCAACACAACGAGTCCAGGCAA
>JBMFVL010000031.1:0-15462 GCA_049966015.1 Thermoplasmata archaeon
TTCAGGCTGCTGTCAACCAGCCGATCGTTGCGGTTCAATGAAACTCCACTTGGTGGAGGGGAGACCAGCAACAAGCCAATTCCGTCAGGGAGGGGTAGTTGACTCATAAATAAAATATCTTTGTTGAAATAATGATGTTAATAATAGAAAGATATCTAAAGCATGGTGTTGGACAATGACGGATAACTATTATCTTGTTACAGAAGGTACTACAGAAATATATGTGCCTTATGTCAATACATATTACAATTCACCAGGTAAAAAAAGTGCAATGCCATTTTACAATCCAGCCATGAAAATGGGCAGGGATTTTACACTTTTAGCTATATCGTCTTGGAAAGGCAGCGTCAAAGACCCAAAAATGATTGATGGATTAGCTGGTTGTGGTGTTAGGGGTATAAGGATAATGAAGGAATTAGGCATTGATACTTTAATTAACGACCGGGACCAAGCCTCTTTTAGCATTATTAAAAAAAATTTAATCCATAACAAATTGCCCATTTCATTGGCATTGAACCGTAACCTTAATGAGATATTGAGTAGGGAACCTTTTTCGTATGTTGATATTGATCCCTTTGGTTCTCCAATACCTTTTTTGGACGCTGCTTTGCAATCCGTGCACATCAATGGGATGATTGGAATAACAGCAACAGATTTGGCAGCGCTTTTCGGCACATCCAAAAAGGCATTGTATAGAAAATATTGGGCATATAACGATAGGAATTATTTAAGCAAGGAGATAGGAGCAAGGATATTGATTGCAAATATTGCTTTAAGAGCCATGCCATTTGACAAATACATAAAACCATTGCTTACTTTGGTACAGCCCTATTACATCCGTGTATTTGTGCAGGTAACAAAGCATACCAAAGAAAAATTTATAGGATATGTCAATGATGCAAAAATCTCTAAAAAACAAATTGGGCCTTTGTGGATGGGTACTTTGCATGATAAAAAGTTTATTGAGAATATTATGAAAAATAAGTTGGATGACGAGATAACCTCTCTGTTAAAGATCATGTACGATGATTCTGTTATGGAACCTTTTTACTATGATACAATAAAAGTAGCTCAGGAACTTAATATAGATATCCCTAATATAAATGAGGTTATTGCTTCTCTTAAAACTAAAGGTTTCAAAGCAACCAGGACTGTTTTTTCATATACAGGGTTTAAGACCACTGCACCTATTGAAGAAATTCATACCATATTCAGGGATTTGGCTAGCCATAGAATGACTTGAACAGTTCATTGTATTTTTTAGCAAGGTTGTCTGCATAATAATCTTCTATCACTTTTCTGGAAGAGTTTTTTATTCTTTCTCTCAACTCTTTGTTCCCCAATAAGTTTTGTATAGATTTAGCCATTTCTGGTATTGATTTTACAATAATATTTCCAGATTTTGATGCGACTTCTTTGGCAATTCCAACATCAAAAGATACAAAGGGAATACCATATTTCATGGCTTCTAAAAAGATTATTCCCAACCCCTCAAATTGTGCAGGATGAACCATAATGGTTGCTCCCTTGTATGCTGATATGATATCTTCCCTGCTTAGAGAATCGAATACATAGAACTTTATACCCTTTTCCCTGGCAAGGTTTATACAATAGTTTTTATTAAACCTTGAACCGGGCACATCTTTTCCTATTGCAACTACAGTAGGGTTGGTATTGCTTTGATACGCGCTTTCGATTAAAAGATCTACACGTTTATTTTCATAAAATCCCCCTATGTTCAATATGATGTTTTCCTTTCCAATGCCGTTTCTTTCAAAAAAATTGTTGTAGATAAAATCTTCTTCCCTATCTATGGCAAACGAAGGTAATACTTTTATTTTTTTATTGCTGTATCCCCATGAAAGCATGGTATTTTTTTCATTTTCAGTTAATGCAATATAAATATCAAAAAATTTCATCATATTAACAAAATATTTACTATAATACACTTCGTTAACGAAAGAAGGGTTCATATGGTATTGGTAGAATCCATGTGCCATAAATACTTTGTAATGTGGCATTACTGGGATAAATGGATATATCCAGTCCCCTGCCCATACCCTCTGCCCATTTATGTAAAGTATATCGTATTTTAGCTTTTTCAATATGCGTGCATAACCTATAGGGATTCTAAATTTACCAATGTTTTTTATTGGAATCCTTATGATCTTAAATCCATCCATTTCTTCTTCATTTCTTGTGTTATTTTCCTGTGAGGTTACAATAAATACCTCATTACCTAGTTTAGCCATATATTTTGAAAATAAGTAAGTATGATGTTCTGTTCCACCTATGGAGGGATAAAACCTGTGTGAAACTGTTACAATTTGCATAATTTAATATTATGAAATCTATGCATAATATACCTTTGGTTTTTAACAAAATATTTAGAAAAGATTAATGTGTAAATTATTACATTTACCTTTATGGAAGAAATTGTAGTAAATGGGAACTCTCTTAAATTGGATGACCTTTGGAATGTATGTTATAACAATGTAAAAATAAAAATTGACCCTACAAGTTTAGAAAAGGTAGATATCAACAGAAAGCTGCTAGAAAAACTTGTTGAAAATAATACACCCATTTATGGTGTAAATACAGGGGTAGGAAAACTCCAAGATCATGTCATAGAAAAAGAAAAAATAAAAATATTGCAGAAAAATATTGTACGGAGCCATTCCTCAGGAGTTGGTGTACCTTTACCAGAACCCATAGTTAGGGGAATGATGATCATCAGGTTAAACACGCTCCTTAAAGGATATTCTGGAGTAAGAAAGGAGGTTGTAGAGCTTATGGCTAGCCTTTTAAACAACAATATATATCCTTATATTCCTACTTTTGGCTCTGTAGGAGCAAGCGGTGATTTGGCACCCCTTGCAGCTTTTGCAAACGTGATGATCGGGGAAGGATATGTAATTGAAAACAACCAAAAAAAGCCGTCTATTGAAGTCTTGAGTAAAAAAGGTATAAGAACAATTGAGTTGCAAGAAAAAGAAGGATTAGCTATAATCAATGCCACTAGCTTGCTTTCCTCCTACCTTGGCATAGGCTTGAAAAGGTTTGAAAACATAATAAACTATGCTGAAAAAGCTTCGGCTTTTACTTTTGATGCTTTGAAGGGCAACATTGATGCTTTTGACCCTATACTCCATGTGCTTAAGCCCCATAAAGGGCAAATGGAAACTAACAGAATTATAAACCAATTTTTAAACGGCTCTAAAAATGTAAAGAAAAGGGTTTCTACACAGGACCCCTATACCTTGAGGGCAATACCCCAGGTTATAGGCGCTACACGTGATTTATATAACTTCTGCAGGGGTATATTCGATATTGAAGCCAATTCTTTTGTGGATAACCCCCTTATATTAGAGGATCGTGCTATCTCCGGTGCTAATTTTCATGGCCAATATCCAGCTATGGCTTTGGATCTCTTAGCATTGGGACTCAATTATATAGGAGGCTTTGCGGAAAGGAGGATAGAAAAGATCATTTCTGGAGGAAACGGAATAAGCCCATTTCTGTCCAATACACCAGGTTTATCGTCCGGACTTATGATAGCCCAGTATACAGCTGCATCACTTCAATCATATAGCAAAATTTTGGCACATCCTTCCAGTTCTGACTCCATACCTACTTCATTGGGACAGGAAGATTTTGTCAGCATGGGAGCAAACAGTGGAAAAAAATTGATGGAATTGCTGGATAATACAGAGTATATCATTTCCATAGAATTTCTTGCTTCATTCCGTTATGTTTTGATTTCACAGACAAAGGATCAGCTATCACCTAAAAATATTAAAATATATTCAAAATTAGAGGAGATTTGTGGATCAAACACAGAGGATACATCGTTGACAGATTTAATAGAAAAGATTAAGGAGAGCATTGATCAGAGGGTATTGTAGACGTTATATTTATAAAGTAAAATAGGATATAGAACACTATGGCATCCCTACAGAAACTGAGGATTACTAGTTATATTAGCATAATTTTTTTGTTTGTAATTATTTCAGCTTTTTTCTTCATAATGCTAGTGCTGTTTTCCTTGTTTATTCCAGTTACTGATTTTATAGCAAGTACAATAGTAATGATTTCATTAGCATTTTTTTTCATATTTATTCAATGGCTTATTGCACCATATATTGTAAAATGGGCAGTCCATCTTAAAGCAGGAATGGAAGTTACCAATAAAACTAACCCTATGGTTTATTCCATCGTATCTGAACTTGTAAAAAAAGCCGATGTAAAAATGCCTAAGGTTTACATTATACGGCAAAAAGAACCAAATGCCTTTGTTTTCGGTAGGACAAAAAACGATGTTTATCTTGTCATTCATTCTGGATTGCTTGACTTGCTAACACCAGACGAAATTAAGGCTGTTATAGGCCATGAAATAGGCCATATAAAGCACAGGGATTTTATTACACTTACCTTGCTAGCAGGGATTCCTATGTTAACCTATATCATTGCTCGCATTGTATTCGACATGTTTTTATTTGGAGGGATTTCAGGTGGTAAAAGGGATGCTGGATCATTAACAATAGTTTTGATTATTGTTGGGTTTTTATCATTCATTGTTTATTTGATTACGCAGCTAACGATGCTATGGTTATCCAGAACTAGAGAATTTTATGCAGATTCATTTTCCGCTGTTACAACCAATAAACCGGAAAACCTTATATCTTCGTTAAGCAAGATTACATATAACCTTGCATACATGCCAGATGAAAAAAATAAAAAAGCAGTGAGAGCCTTTTATGCTGTAGATCCATATAATGCAAGGGATGACCTGGAAGAAATGAACCAGAACTTAGATAAAAAAACCAATGTAGTTGGGGATAGGGAACTTAGGAAAAGGATGGAAGAGGAAGCCCATGGTAACTTCTTTACTAAAGTTCATCATGTATTTGCAACCCATCCTCCTACATACAAGAGAATTATTGCCTTGCTTGAAATACAGAAAGAATTGGAAAAAATGCATAAAACTTAACCTTTTTTGATTTTAATTTTTGGGTTGTTTTTCTTACACTAGGTTTGTATATATATTGTAAATTTTGAAGGAAAAGATATATACTGCATAAATGTATTACGATTTTTATTAAAAAATAGGTGAAAATGTATATGGTTAGTCAGAAAAGCCCGAAGAGGTATTTTAAGTCAGCTTTGAAAGAGCCTAACATGTTCGCATGGATTATGCATAGGATTACAGGTGCAGCGATAATTCTTTTTTTTGCTTGGCATGTACTTGACCTTATTACATTAGCATTCGAATCAAGTATATCTATCAGTACACTTCAACCTTATTTTGGGAATTTTACAAGTGCTGATGGGATTACAACTGTTATATTGAACATTATATTTGTAGCCGTAGTTGTTTTCCATGGGTTGAATGGGTTGAGGATTATATTGCATGATATGTTTCCTTCACTCAATAAGTATTATAACCAGATTTTTTGGGTTTTCATGATATTGGCAATATTAGCTATGATAGGATCCGGATACTTTGTTGTTTTGTTTACTAAAGTAATAGTAAATAGTTGATGGTGGATAGTGGTTAAAATGGAGAAATATGATGTAATTGTTATAGGAGGCGGGCTTGCAGGGTTAAGGGCAGCTATTGAATTAACAGGAAAATGCAAGGTAGCTGTTTTGTCCAGGGTATACCCGATGAGGTCCCATTCCGTTTCTGCTGAAGGAGGTGTTAATGCAGCCCTTTGTAATCGTCCAGATAACAAGGATGATACCGTAGATATTCATACATATGATACAATAAAGGGGAGCGATTATTTAGCGGACCAGGATTCTGCGGAGATATTATGCAAAGAGGGAATTGACCGTGTTTACGAAATGGAACACTGGGGAGTGCCTTTTAGCAGGACACCTGAAGGAAAAATAGCTCAGAGGCCTTTTGGAGGAGGGACTTACGCCCGTGCCTGCTATGCTGCCGACAAAACAGGGCATGCGATGCTTACAACCTTATATGAAAAGAGCATTAAGGAAAATGTTGTGGTTTTAAATGAATACGTTGTTACTCGAATAGTAGTGGAAAATGGGTATGTACATGGAGTAATCGCTCTTTCGTTACAAACAGGGAAGTTTGTTCCTATTATGGCTAAGGCTGTTATTGTGGCAACTGGAGGGTTTGGAAAAATTTTTGCCTTCACTACAAATGCCCATATCAATACAGGGCATGGTATGGCAGTTGCCTTTTGGGCCGGAGCTCAATTGCAGGATATGGAGTTTATACAGTTCCATCCAACGGGTTTGCCTCGTACAGGGATATTGATTACTGAAGGGGTAAGGGGGGAAGGGGGGATATTGAGGAACAAATTAGGGGAGCGCTTTATGGAGAAATACGTTAAAATGAAACCCCCTGAACTTGCTCCTAGGGATATTATCTCACGTTATATGGTTAAGGAGATCAGGGAAGGAAGGGGTTTTGATGGGTATGGAGGATACCTTCATTTGGACATTACCCATTTGGACCCTAAATTGATTATGGATAGGCTTGGCCAGATAAGGGAACTTTCCATGACTTATATGGGTATAGATCCTATAAAACAACCCATACCTGTAAAACCTGTAGTACATTATGTAATGGGTGGAATAAGAACCGGCAATTATGGCGAAACCAATGTACCTGGATTGTATGCTGCAGGAGAAGCTGCTTGTGTAAGTGTGCATGGGTCCAATAGGCTGGGTGCAAATTCCCTTCTTGATGTTCTTGTGTTTGGAAGAAGGGCTGGCATTGCCTCACTAGCATACATTAAAAATTCACCTAACAATCCCAAGCAATCTGTTGTAGAGAAGGCTTTTGAAGAGGAAATGAATAAAATTGAGTCATTATTCAGCAAAAACAAAACAGCAATAGAAGTGAGCAATATAATGGAAGATATGCAAAGGAACATGGACAAAAATGTAGGGATATACCGGGTTGAAAAAGATATGCAGCATAACGTGGAAATAATAGATAAGCTTAAAGAAAGGTTTAAAGATGTGGGCATTTCTAAACGGAGCTTTAAGTATAACATAGAATTGCTCAGGTATTTGGACCTTGAAGCAATGCTAGATATATCTGAAGTTGTTACCAAATCCGCTTTAGCAAGGAAAGAATCAAGGGGTGCACATTTCAGGGATGATTATCCAGAAAGGGATGACGCCAATTGGATGAAGCATACAGTTGTTGAATACACCAAGCAAGGAATTAAGATCACTTATGCCCCGGTTAGAATAACAAAATACCAACCACAGAAGAGGGTTTACTGAGGCGATGTAACATGGTAGAAAAAAAGGTTTTTTCAATATACAGATTTGATCCAGAGAAGGATAAAAATCCGTATTACAAGGAGTATACAGTCAATGTTGAAGAAGGGATGACTGTTTTAGAAGCTTTAATAAAAATAATAGAAAAGCAGGACGCCTCGCTTTCTCTTAGATTTTCGTGTAGAATGGCAGTTTGTGGTTCATGTGGTATTACAATAGATGACTCTCCTAGATTGGCCTGTAAAACTCCTGTCTCAAGCTTGAAAGGAAAGGTTATAAAAATAGAACCTTTACCAGGAATGCCAGTTATAAAGGATCTTGTAGTTGATTTAGAACCGTTTTTTGACAACCTGAAAAAGATAAAACCATATCTAATTACAAAATCACCAGATCCAGCAAAAGAACGCCTACAAACTCCAGAAGAAAGGGAAATTATATCAGAGAGTGCTGATTGCATTTTGTGTGGTTGTTGCACTACCTCATGCCCAGTTTTCTGGGAAGACAACGGTTATCTGGGACCTGCAGCTATAAATAAAGCCTTCAGGTTTTTGTTCGACAGCCGTGACGAAGGCTATGAAGATAGGCTCAGTGCTGTTGGAGGTATTGGTGGTGTTTCCAGATGTCATCATGCATATAGGTGTGTTGTAGCTTGTCCTAAGAACATAAACACCACATATAGTATAGATATGGTTAAAAAATTGATTGTAACTGGAAAAAAAGACTAATCCAAACCTTTTAAACATAAAGCAACATATTTATAGCATGGTATTTAATTATAATAAAAAGGGTACCGTTTATGAAAAGATTCATTAAAAGAAAAAGCAAGAAAGGGGTATCGACGGTTATAGCTGTTATACTTATGGTTGCAATAACTGTTGTTCTAGCAGGGGTATTATATTTGTTTGCTTCTAACTTGATGAAGCTTCCTAATTATAATTCAATAGATGTAACCTTTTATACTACAACTACACCTGTTAGCGGAAGCAATTACATATATGAAAACGTTACTATTAGGAGTGTTTCTTCTTTTGTGCCTATACATGATATTGGGTTCACAATCACAAACGCTTACGGAAAGCCGTTTCCACTACCTACTCCAGGAAGTGGTGCTTGTTATGGAGGGGCCTATTTGGTTATAACCTACTGGGGACCAAATGGAAAATATATTGGTCAATATAATTTAGCTTCTGGATTGTGTGAAGGCCCACAGGGTACATGGCAATATGGAGGATGTCCTGTAGGAGGAGGTGCTTGTTACGGAACATCACCAGATCCAAACGCTCAATTTTTAGCAGGTGGTTCATTGCTTATAAGCTGGGAAAATGGGACAACAGGAGTACCACAAAATAATTTTTATGGTTATGATTTAAATGTTATTCAAATTGCAGGTGTTACACCCATTATAGGTTCCATACCACTTCAATGAACTCTATTTTTTAAATTTTTTCTGTATTCCCTTATTTTGGGTGTAGCTACCTTAATTATTTTATATTTCTGTTGCATTTATAATTTCAATGAAAAAATTGGAAGCAGGTTCATTCTATAATGGGCATATAACAGAAGGATGCAAACAATGCCGATACGGCAGGAAAATGGTTTTGTTTATAACACCTGCTTGCAAAATGAGATGTTTTTATTGTCCTGTTTCAGAGGATAGACGCAAAAAGGATATGTTTGCCAATGAAAGAGAAGTGTTTGATGAACAGGGAGTAATTGATGAAATAAAAATCTCTAATGCTTATGGGACAGGTATAACAGGAGGGGACCCTTTGTATTACCCCTTGAGGACAATACATTATATTAAATTAATTAAAAGTACCTTTGGGGATAAGCATCATATCCATCTCTATACAATAACACCCAATTATAAGCTTTTGGCAAAGATGTTCGAAACTGGACTTGATGAGGCAAGGATGCATATACCAAATTACTTATGGAACAAATTTGAGGGTACACAATATTACAAAACAATAAAAGCACTTGTTGAAGATGGTTGGTTAATAGGTGTGGAGATTCCCGTACTGCCATATAGAGATAAGGATATAATAAAATTGATTGAAAGCCTTGATAAAATAAATGTAAAATTCATAAACTTGAATGAACTTGAGTTTTCGCCTACAAATTGGATTAAAATGGAGAAGCGTAACATAAAATTGAGAAATCTTAATTCAGCTGAAGCTAAAGGAAGCAGGGAAACGGCTTTAAAAGTAGTTAAGAATACAGAAAAGCTGAATATTTCTGTGCATTTTTGTTCCTCTCCATTTAAGGATTCTGTACAATTAAGGAGGAGGTTAATGCTCCGTGCCAAAATGGTAAAAAAACCATATGATTTGATTACAAAAGATAGTACAATACTTCGTGGGATAATAGAGAATAACATAACAGAAAATATTGATATTCTGAAAAAATTAAAGATCCCTTCTAGATATTACGATGTTGTAGATGGAAAGATCTACATAGCTTCTTGGATTATTTCAGAAATACATAAAAAATTGAAAGGGAGGAGCTATATTGTGGAGGTGTATCCTACTGCCGATTCCCTAGAAGTTGAACGTATGCCATTGTAATTAAGATGTTAGTTTGCCTATTTCATTAAACTGTTCTTTTAGCAATTGTAGAGCATAAAGTAAAGCCTTTCTTGCAGGCCATGACCCATCTGTTTCAAACTGGAATATATATTTTGTTTTGTTACCTTTAACTTCTATAGAATTGTCAGGGCATGCCTTGACGCACAAATTGCATAGTATGCATTCAGTTTCATCTGTAACAACTAGTTCGTTGTTTTTGATAGCTAATATTTTGGGGGGGCATACATCGACGCATTTCTGGCAATCTTTACATTTTTTGTTATTTATTTTAATTTCTGGATACTCAGAATACCCTACTGCATTGGCAACCTTCCATTTAGCATGATCCTTACCCCTTCCTAGTTCAGCTATTGCATAAAGCAGCAATGCCTGATGGTGTGCAAGCTTGACAATAGGGATTTTTTTATCTATTACTTCTAAAGAAGGATCATTTCCCACTACTTTCATATCCCCTGAATATACTGTTACCATTTCATCTTTCTTGTCCCCTTTTACGTTGATTGTGTACATAACTGTACATAGGGGGCAGCCTTGTCCACCACATGAACATTCGTTTCTGAACTTGAACCTAGAGATATCTGTAGGCAATGGTACCATTGAAAGGCGGTGTGCTATTACCTCGTTGAACAGGGGAGTCATGCTTTCGTATTCTTCCCCGTTTTCACCACCTATTGATCCAAGATGAAATTCAACTTTTTCTATTGCTAGTTTGGGTATTTCTCTGAGTAAAGTCCTTCTTATTGCGTTTATTTCGCTATCCTTTATGGAGTCTATTACAAATTTCATGTATCTTTCTTCTTCTTTTAATATTGTGATTTTCATAACGCCATACCTTTATACTCTTCTACCCCTTCTTCCACCTTTTCTTTTCGTACCATCGTGTGGATTGGGTGTAACATCTTCAATAAGTACTATGTTCATCCCTGCCCTAGCAAGAGCCCTTATTGCAGATTGTGCACCAGGGCCTGGTGTAGCAGATTTGTTTCCACCCGGAGCGCGAATGCGCACAAAAAGGGAATCATAGCCCTTTTCCTTTGCAACTTCTGCTACTCTTTCAGCAACCTTCATAGCTGCATAGGGAGAACCTTCATCTCTAGATGCTTTAACAACCATGCCACCGCTGCATCTTGCAATGGTTTCAGCACCTGTAATATCTGTTATTGTTATAATAACATTGTTGTAAGATGCGAATATATGTGCAATTCCTTTTTCACCCATTTGTTACCACCTTTTGTTCTTTTTTAATTGTTCCTGTTTCTTTTTTAACCCTAGCAGGATGATCTTGGCTATATAGTGGAGAGGATATAGAAAAATCTATTTTATCTTCTTCATCCTTTTTTACTATATAACTAGGTATATTGATTATCCTATCGTTAACGGTTATATGCATGTGCGTAATGAATTGTCTAGCTTGTTTCTGGCTGTTAGCTAAACCTTTGGAAAAAACGATGGTTTGAAGGCGTCTTTTCAACAGATCCTCTAAAGATAATGATAGTATATCATCCATTGTTGCAGACGTACTTTCCAGCAACCCCCATTTATACAACTTACCTATGAGGGCTTTAGCCTCTTTTTCAGCAAGTATATCCTTAGACCTTAGTCTAGAATTTAAATCTCTAGCTTGTCCTCTTATGTTCCTCAATAATGATTGTACCCTCCAAACTTCCTTTTTATTTTTGAGACCGTATGTTTTCAGTGTTTCATTTTCCTTTTTTATTCTTTCGCCGTCCCATGGATGGGATGGCCTTTCATATTTTTTTCTTGAGAATTTAGGATCACCCAATCAAATCACCTCATTTTTTAGGACTCTCTGATGCTTTCGGCTTTGCCTTACTTTCAGTCGATGCCGCAGGTTGTGCTGTTTGTTCCTTTGATGCTGTTGCCAATGCTTTCTTGGTAACACCTGCAGCCATACCAGTTCTTCCATTTGATTTCGTTCTTTGCCCTCTTACCTTATAACCTTTTTCATGCCTGATTCCTTTATAGCACTTGATCATTTTCATAAGGTTGATATCCTCTTGCCTTTTTATTTTAACATCATCACCTATCAAATGGTAAGAAGTATTTGTTTCTGGATCTATATGCCTGTTAAGCATCCAGGAAGGCATATAAGAAGATACCCCTTCAATTTGCTTGATAAGGTTTTCAAGTTCAGTATCGGACAAAGAGCCTATTTTCTGGTTGTATGGAATTTTTACTTTGTTAACAATTACCTGGGCAACTCTCATGCCAATTCCATCAATTTGATGGATTGCATATAGCAAGGGTAAATTACCGTCAATGTCAGTATCATGGATTGTAACAATATATTTGAAATTTTCAGATACCGGTGCAGTTGATTTCTTTGGTTCTTTAGCACTACCTTCCTGTTTAGCTTTTTTATTTTCTTTTTGCTTAGTTGGTTTTTTTTCTTTTTTTTCTTTTTCTTCCTTGACATCGCCTTTTTCAGTCACAATTATTCCTCCTTTATCATTACAATATATTACATTACATAGGTAAACTTTATTAATATTTTTCTGTTTGAGATGTATCGATAATACTCTGTATGTATTTAGTAATTTCCTCGTAATTTTTTAATAATATCTTAAGTCTTGCATCAACAAGCCCCCATGCCTGATATAAATTCCCGAACCTTATTTTATAACCTTTTCTTTTGGCACCTTTCTTTAGTTGTGTTGTTTCTATTATTTCTTCTTGTATGATGTCCATCTCTTTAAGTTTGTTTATATATCTGTATATGGTAGGCTTGGATGTATGCATGCTTTGTGCTAAATCACTGACCTGCCATATTTTATTAGGTGATACTAAAAAATAATCTCTAAATAACTTAAATGGGATTGTATTTTTGTTTTTGTTTATTTTATCATATTTAGAGACCATACCTATCATATATAGGAAATCTAAGACCATATCATCTATATCGTTCGATTTTTCAAATGGAGCATCTTTTATTATTATTTCGAAAGTCATTAATTTGCACCTTTTAAGATTGTTTTTACTTTTTGATCTATGTATTTGTTTAATTCATCTCCAATGAATTTACCACCAGATGCGTCTACTCTAAAAGCTATTGCCGTTTTGCATGCTATGATTCTTGCAATTTTACCTCTTTTGTTTAAGGGAGATGTATGCACATATGGATGCATAAATAACAATCCATGTTTGGGCATCTTGCCGTTCATTCTTTTTTTAGCTTTATAAAAGGCTTTTTCTGCACCCATTATTTGTATACTGCTAGCACTTTTCATTGATATTTTTTTCAATCCACCTGCATGCTCTATAAACCTTGCCGCTAAAATTCCTCCTAATATAGCAGAGGCATTGGGGGATATTCTCTCTGCTTCCCCTTTAATGAATTCTTCCCACTTCTTTAACTCGTTTGAATAACTATAAATCATATTTTTGAGAACCATTAACTGTCCAGTATCTTTATCTTCATTTTCTATTGCATAACCGTATATAAATCTTTTCCAATGGTCGTACAACTCGTTGAGGTTGTTGTAATATTCTTGCATTGCATCGTAAATTCTTACAGCTTCCCTTAAATTTGTGTCTTGATCTGACTTATTCAGAGCATCTTCTGCCAATTTAAATATGAGCTCTCTTTTTAAATCCAATCCGAATCCATATGATTCAGGCTTTAAATTAATAGGTTTTATATTTTCAATTGCCCCCAAGTTGGACAACCTTTTTACTGGAACATAAAGGGGAGAATGTTTATCAGCAAGCATTTTTTCTTCCTCTAAAACTTGGCTTTCTATAATTTCTTTGGCTTTTTTATATATAGAATTTACATTTCTTTTAAATAGCACTTTATCTATTACATTGGAATTTTCTATTACAAACACTCCAAACCATGTAGTATATAAAATTTTCATACGACCTCTTTAAACTTTTTCGAATTTTAAAATGCTACTAATATCTTTTCTTTCAGTTTGATTAGGAGATTCTGCAGGATAACCCAGAGGGGTTATAGCTACTACTTTTAGATTGCTTGGTAGGTTTAGGATGTTTCTTATTTTTTCTTCGTTAAATGACCCAATCCAGCATGTGCCGAGTCCTTTTTCATGTGCTGCTAATATTAAATAAGTCATTGCAATAGCTACATCTACTGGATAACTAACCATGTAATTACCTATTACATCTTTAGAATCGTCTATTAAACCACATGCCACAATCACAACAGGTGCTTCATATATGAATTTCTGGTTTTGTGATGCTGTTGCAATCTTTTTTTTAATATCAAGGTCTCTTATAGCAATAAATAACCAGGGTTGTATATTGTTAGAGGATGGCGCCCATCGGACTACGTTAAAAATAGAAGTTAACAATTCATTGCTTATGTCAATATCTTTATATTTTCTTATGCTTTTCCTCGCTTTTACCAATTCTAACAAAGACATTTTTTATACACCTTTAAATAATATTTTATCCTAATTTCATTTATATACATTACTGACTCTTTCACTTTTTCTGCAGATAGATAAATAATCCTTTTCAATAGAACCCATGTGCTTTTTTTTGTAAAGGTAATACATAACATATCGCTTTAATATTTTTTTTAGGGTCCTATTCATTGAATACACTATTGTTAAAAAATATTTAAATATTTTGATTGATATTGCTTTGTTGAACAAATGCCAGATTAGATTGACATAGTGTTATATAAATTATTGAATATTTATCCAGTATAAACAGATAAGGTTTAGATAAAATAAAAAAGTGTTATGCAAGATTTGTTCAATACAACAGATTGATATTTTTTTATCTCCTTTTTTTTAGCATAATTTTAACACTTGAGAGCGAGATGTCCCATTGCGTAAGCTGGGTGATGAAAGCGGTAAAATGCATTTGCACTATGCCGATTATATACAGTTATGAAGATAAATTTTAGATTGTATTTTGTTGATTATTGATTGATATATGTGTTGAAACATATCTATTAGCCATGCTATAAGTTTACAAGGATAATCATCGTTATTGATATTATCATTTCTTACAGAAACCATCATAAAGTGTAACTATATTACCATATGGCTAATATAAATATAGATTTTTCAATGATTTTAGGTGGCAAAGGAAGAAATAACATAAAAAAATTATTAATTATCTGACCATATATAATCTCCATAGCATTTGCAGAAAAGCATTTATAGTTATAATAAATATATGTCAACCATAATAGTATGAATTATGAATTAGATAAGGGTGCACATTCTGTATATACTTTGCAATACCACTTTATACAAGTAGTGAAATACAGAAAAAAGATATTTGTGGATGAAAAATTGATAGACTTCCTTAAGCAAAAGGTAAAGGACATAAGTGAATCTTTTGATGTGAAAATAATTGATTTGGAATGTGACAAGGATCATTTTCACATGATATTTAAGTCAAAACCAACATTAAACATACCAAAATACATAAATGCATTAAAAACAATATCCTCAAGAGAATTGCAGAGAAAATTTCCTGAAATAAAAAGGCAACTATGGAAAGGTGTTTTATGGTCTCCGTCATATTTTCTTGCAACTACTGGTCAGGTTACATTGGACATGTTAAAAAAATATGTTGAAAATCAAGGTAGGTATAAATGACAAACAAGGAAAAG
>JBMFVL010000032.1:0-15411 GCA_049966015.1 Thermoplasmata archaeon
CATTTCCCTTAATTCTGTATTTTTATCACCTCTCCTATTTTCATCCATTTATTATTGTAATAAACTAACCTGTTTGTCTTGCATTCGGCTATCCAGTCTTTACCTTCTGATTCTATGAATTTTACTAAGCTATTGTTAAAATACCACTAATCCATTACCACTACTGAAAATCTAAGCTCCCCTTCTACGCATCTCTCTATTGCATATTTTTGCATATCTATTTTGCTACTATGAAAAAACTCTTTAGGCAGTGTTCCTATTCAAATAGGAGTACTCTAAGTAGGAGAAGGTTGCCGATCTTCCCTACTATGAAAATAAACTATGAATTGAAGAGGAAACATCAGAGGATCAAGAAAGAGGAGAATAATAACATTAAATTCGATACTTTCCCTCATACCGAGGGAAAACATGACTTCCAGTACTCTTCTTTTTCAGTGGGAGTCCATACAAAGATTATTTCTGGATACTTCACTACGGATAACCATGCTATTGGTGAACCGTCCATGTTTCCAGATATAATGAAAAGTACTGTAAATATGTGTCCGCAGATAGAGGTAATGCTTGGAGACTCATTGTATTCTAACAGGGATATCTGTTCAATAACTGAAATAATACTTTATGGATGTTGCTGTAAGATAAGACAATGCTAATAACAACAAATCCTTGAAAACATAGGATATATGGGAGAATAGTTTAAACGTAGTATGTCAAAAGTTTTTGTTTAAACAACTGCCATCTATACAACCATTTTCACAAAACGCATTCTATATTTATCTCCACGACCGTATAGAATGTAATAGCTTATTACACAAATCCGAATAAATATTTAATGCCGCAGGCCGGACTTGAACCGGCGACTTCAAGATCTTCAGTCTTGCACTCTCCCAGCTGAGTTACTGCGGCACTGTGTAGTATGCTTATACTATATATGGTTTTTATATTTATCTTTTCCTTTTGTTTATCTATACTAAAGTGTAGGATAACCAATAAAACAAAATAGGTTGTTTATGGTAGGTTGGTAGTTTTTGTTTAGGGATATTTTATAGATAATGTTAATAAATAAAAAGAAAAATTAATTAAGTAAATGCACAATAAGGTTGTTATAATACAATTACGGGTGTAAATTATGGTAGATTCCATTGTAAAGGATATTTTGTCTAGAGCAGCACCACAGGAAAAGAAGATTCCATCTTTAGAATCAAATATGGAGGAAGAAGAGCTTATAAAAATACTGTCAACATTGAAGACCAATATTAAGGTTATTGGTTGTGGTGGGGGAGGATCTAATACTATTTCTAGGTTGGTAGAAAGCGGTATTACTGGTGCCGAATTATACGCTGCTAATACTGATGCGCAACACTTATTGGCTTTGAATTCACCCCATAAAATATTGCTTGGAAGAAGATCTACTCGTGGACTTGGAGCGGGCGCACTCCCAAAAATAGGGGAAGCTGCTGCTGTGGAAAGTGAAGAAGAACTCAAAGCTGCTGTGAGTGGTGCGGATCTTGTGTTTATTACTTGTGGATTAGGTGGTGGGACTGGTACGGGTTCTGCTCCTTTTATAGCAAAGCTTGCCAAAGATGCAGGCGCTTTAACAATAGCTGTTTGTACACTTCCATTTAAAGCAGAGGGCATTGTAAGAATGGAAAATGCTTTAGAAGGTTTGGAAAAATTAACCAAAACAGTAGATACAGTTATAACAGTGCCTAATGAAAAGCTTCTTGAAATTGCACCACGTTTGCCTTTGAATGCTGCTTTTAGGGTTGCAGATGAAGTGTTGGCTCGTGCAATTAAAGGTATTACGGAAATAATTACCAAGCCAGGCCTTGTAAATTTAGATTTCAATGATCTTAAAACGATCATGAAGGGTGGTGGTGTTGCGTTGATAGGCTTGGGTGAAAGTGAAAGTGAAAACAGGGCGGAAGATGCTGTAAAGATGGCAATACATTCTCCATTGATTGATGTTGACATAAGCAATGCAAACGGTGCATTGATAAATGTTGTAGGTGGTGCAGATATGACTCTTTCAGAAGCCCAAAAGGTTGCCCAGATTGTCCATGACAATATATCCCAAGATGCACGTATTATCTGGGGGGCCTCTGTTGACGAATCTCTGCAACATGAGATAAGAGTTATGGTTGTAATAACAGGAGTTAAATCTAGACAGATGTTCGGACCAGCGGACGTAATGAAGGTTAGATCTTCTGCAGATATAGATACAATTAGTTGATAGGGTGGTCTCTATAACATTTCAACAAGCTATTAAAAATGCCCAAAACTGGATTGAACAACATATAAAATATTTCGGTAAGGGTAAATACGGGAGAGTACTGAGAATGGCTAGAAAGCCTGATCAGGAAGAATATAAAAAAGTGGTTATGATTACAGGTTTAGGAATTATTGTAATAGGAGCTTTAGGGTTTTTGATCTATATATTGATGTCTATAGTAGCACCATATATAGCGTCGTACATACACATATGAATGGTGGTTTTGATGGAAAATAATAACACGAGCATTGATTCAGGCGATAATAACTTTGATATAAGCGTATATAAATATGAAGATATCGGGGATAAACCAGTTGAAAATAAAGTTATTGATAAAAAGAATAATAGGATTGAGGAGGTAATTACCAGTGACAAACCAGTTGTATACGAATTTAGAATTGAAGGAAAATCAAAAGGAAAATTGGGATTGAAAATAAGTGTTAAATACGAAACTTCGTATGGAAATGAGGGTGCTGAATGGAACTTTTATTTGTTAGATGCACATACCAAGAAAAAAATAGACCCTTTAATTTTTAATGAGACCATTGATTTTACAGGAGAGTATGTTTTGCGAATTGATGTTGAAACGCCTATTGGAATACGCTTTGGAGAAAAAGCGATAATGGAATTAACTGCTTATTTAGAGGATATGCCATCAGTAAGTAAAACTGCAACTACAATTACCACTGCAAGGCAATCTTTAATGGCAATAAAATGCCAGCGCGGTTACGAACACGAGGTTGCAGATTCTTTGTATAACAAATCCAGAAATTTTTCGGGCATTTTATTTTCTATATTTGTCCCATCCCAGCTTAAAGGGTATGTATTTGTAGAGGGGATGAGTAAAGAGACTGTAAGGAACATGCTATCAGGGATTAACAAGGCAAGAGGAATTGTAGAAGGTACTACAGACCTTGAGGAAATTAAAAACTTTTTGGTGCCCCAATCCTCTGTGAAAGATTTTGTTAAGGGATATGTTGTTGAACTTATAAAAGGGCCCTTTAAAGGAGAAAAAGGGATTATTAAATCTATTGATAGCATCAAAGAAGAAGTTACGGTTGAACTGTTAGGTGCTGTAGTCCCTATTCCTGTTACCGTTAAAGGGGATAGCATTAGAATATTGGAAAAAGAAGGTCAAAAAGATGAAAAGGTGAATTAAAATGGCAGAAAAAGTGCAAGTATTGGTTGACGGTGGAAAAGCAACTGCAGGGCCTCCCATTGGTCCTACTTTAGGTGCATTAGGCATAAACGTAGGGGAAGTTGTAAAAGAGATTAATGCAAAAACAGCCTCTTTTGAAGGAATGAAGGTTCCGGTGACTATTTCGGTGGACAAAACAACAAAAAAATTTACAATCGAAGTGGGGACACCTCCAACTTCTTCACTCATATTGAAAGAGTTATCCAAGGAAAAGGGCAGTGGAAAAGCAGGAAGTGAAATTATTGGAGATATTACTATGAAGCAGATTATTAATATATCCAAAATGAAGTCTGCTGAACTTATGGGTAAGGATGTTAAAAAGCAGGTGAAAGAAGTTGTCGGTACATGCCAGTCACTGGGAGTAACAGTTGAAGGCAAGAACCCAAAGCAAATCATGAAGGAAATCGATAGCGGGGTATATGATCAACTTATTTCATCATAACTTTTTTTTAAAATGAGCTACACTTTTAAAATTTTTGGAACCACTGCAGATGTAGGAATAGAAGCTTTTGCGGATACATTAGATGAAGTATTTTCAGCGGTTTCAATTGGCATGTACAATATTTATACAGACGTTTCTAGAATTAAACGTGCTGAACATGTAGATTTTACTATAGAAGAAGAGGATTTACTCAATTCATTGATTTCTATTTTGAATGAATTCATATACATTTCCGATACCAAACACCTTTTCTTTACATATGTTATATGCCATCATAAAGGAGGTATTACCAAGGTTCATGCAGAAGGGCAGGAAATATTAAACAGAGAACATTTGAAGGTTTACATTAAAGCAGCTACATACCATAACGCATTGTTAAATAAAGATGATAATAGATGGCATGCAAAAGTCATTTTTGATATTTAATTTCATTGATGTAGGATATTGCTTTTAGAGAGAAAAATTTCACATTCAAGGGAATATCGCTTGCATGTATTTCATTTTCAGACATCCATTTTGCCATTTTAGCTTCCTTTAGATTCAATTTAATTTTATCAGAAAGTGCAATGGCAAAATATACTATATCTATATGCTGGTGCAAACCTTTATCATTATCAGTTATAGCTTCCAATTGCATATGGCTAATCATTGGAAGCAATGTTACAGTTGGCTCACCTCTATAGCTATCTGGAATATTGTTTGGGATTATTATGTCTATACCAGTTTCTTCTTTCACTTCTCTTATAGCAGCTTCGTGGGGGAGCTCGTTCTCTTCTATATGCCCACCTGGAGGAAGCCACATTTTGAGTTTGTTATGATATATCAATAATACTTTATTTTCATAGACAGGATATGCCGTAGATACAAAATGCCTTTTCAATCAATCCACCCAATTATGGATGTTAACACACATTTTTGTAATATATTTTTTTGTATATGTTTAGTTATGATGTGTTGTTTATAGTATAGTAAGTATATTAATGTAATAGTACAATACCTATTTCATGGACGAAATACCTGTTTCTCACCCTAGATATAAGAGCCTTGTTATAAGGGAAAAAATGAAGGAATATGCACTGGAAGGCATTGTTGCTATGGAAGGGCTTATTGCACATGGAAGGGGGGAAGCTTTTGATTACATATTCGGAGAAAAAACCTTGCCCTATGCTATAGAAGCAGAAAAAGTTGCTATTGCATATTTATTGAATGCTAGAAATCCAGTTATTTCTGTAAATGGCAATGTGGCTGCCCTTGCACATACTGAAATTGTGGAATTTAACAGGATTAGTGGTATCAAAGTAGAGATCAATTTATTTCACAGAAGTGAAGAAAGAATTAAAAAAATACAAAAATTATTGGAAACGGATGGTTTAGAAAAAGTATACGGATTGAACAACACGGCAGAGATTCCCTTCATTGGATCTAGAAGAAGGTTTGCAGATCGGGAGGGTATTTACAGTGCTGATGTGGTCTTCATACCTCTTGAAGATGGGGATAGGGCACAGGCACTTAAAAAAATGGGAAAGATTGTGATTTCTATAGATCTTAATCCATTTTCCAGAACTACATTGAGTTCAGATGTTTCTATAGTAGACGAATTGACAAGAGCAATTAATAATTTAACAAGTTTGTATATCGAAATGAAAAATATGGATAAAAAGACATTAGATGATTTAATAAAAGGATTCAACAACGTCTACAATAGAAAACAAATGGTAAACTACATCTGTAAAAAGTTAAATGACTGGAATGGAAGGGAGTATAATTTCTGAATCATTTGCTAATGCATTCAATTTTTGAGGTTAGTGGGTTTCAATAATATTTTGGAGTACATATCATTTACCAATTCTGCAACTTACTGGTAATGTTTCAGATTATACACACATACTCAATTTTTTATTTTAACTGGCTCTACATACACACATATTTATTTTAAGAACTTTTATTGTTAATTTACTTGTTTAAGTATTGCTATTACAAAGCCATAAAATCCAACTTTCAAGAATACATCCTATTCGTTAATTTTCTTTTTAATTTAATTCTTAATGATAAGGTATAAATATTAAATGGGCATTATTTCTTTTTGCTCTTGAATATGCACTCGCAGAGGTGTCTTTGCGAGGAAGGGCATGAAACCTCATGGTTTATGAATGCCGATCATATGTGTTCTGGACTAATGTTCGTCGTGCAAGCTGCTCTTACTCCAAGCCACTTGGGGAATAGCTAGGCTCAGACACCGATGAAGGACGTACCAAGCTGCGATAAGCAATGGGGAGGCGCATGGAGCCTGAGAACCATTGATTTCCGAATGGGAATCCTATCGCAAGATAAACAGGGCTTTTGCTCTGTTGGGGAACTCCCCGAAGTAAAGCATTCTATTAGGGGAAGGAAAAGAAATCAATCGAGATACCGTTAGTAAAGGCGATCGAAAGCGGTATAGGGTAAACCGAATCCTTTGCTGTAAAGCAGAGGAGATGTGGAGTTTGGACCCCGGTACATCCTATTCTCTAGATTCGAAGGTAGATGGAAAGCTATGCCATAGAAGGTGATAGCCCTGTAGAAGAAAGGAGAACAGGATGATTCGGGGTATCCCGAGTACCATGTGTTGGAAATCACGTGGGAATATGGGGGGCATAAACCTCTAACCCTAAATATGTTCTGAGTCCGATAGCGTAATAGTAGGGTGACCGAAAACTGAAAAGCATCTCTGTGGAGAGGTGAAAAGAGCTTGAAACCAGGTGGCCATAAAACCGATAAGGCGCGAAAGAGCCATTTCCTCCGCAAGGGGGAGCAGGCTCAGCGTTTTATTCGTCCGTGCTGAAAAACGGGCCAGGGAGTTCTGATCATTGGCGAGGTTAATCATTGTAAAATGAGAAGCCGCAGGGAAACCAATTTGGATGCACTCCGCAAGGAGGAGATCCAGGATGGGCTCGTCCGTAGTCAATGGTGTGAAACCCGAAGCCTGACGATCTAATCGTAAGTAGATTGAAGCCTACCTTATGGTAGGTGGAGGATCGAACCGGTGCTGATGTGCAAATCGCTCGGATGACTTACGTTTAGGGGTGAAAGGCCAATCTAGTCGGGGAATGGCTGGTTCCTCCCGATACTACTCGCAGGTAGGTCTCGGTGGAGAAGGATTTCTATGTAGAGATACTGATTTGGTGCTTAGGTCCCGAAAGGGATCGGTACCTTGTCAAACTCCGAAGTGGAGATCTTCGTAGAAGCCGGGGGTGAGCGTTACAGGGGTAAGCCCGTAATGCGTAAGGGAATGCAACCCAGCCTGAAATTAAGGTCCCTAAAAGTTGGCTAAGTGCTATTTGAAAGAAATTTAAACGCTAATACAGCTGGAAGGTAGGCTCAGAAGCAGCCATCCTTTAAAGAGTGCGTAACAGCTCACCAGTCTAGTGTTTAAGTGCTGAAAATGGACGGGGCTCAAGCCAACTACCGATATTTCAGAATACCCGCAAGGGTAATTTGGTAGGGAGGTGTAGAGCATGGGTAGAAGTAGGGGCGTGAGTTCCTATGGACCGTGCTTCTAATAAAAATCCTGGGAGGAGTAGCAGCAAAGACAGGTGAGAATCCTGTCCGTCGAAAGGGCAAGGGTTCCTCGACAATGACCATCAATCGAGGGTAAGTCGATCCTAAGTTAGCCCTTAATCGGAGCTAGCGAAAATGGAAAGCAGGTTAATATTCCTGCACCGTAAGGTTAAAGTTCAGAAGTTTTGCATCTAGATAGCAGAAGTAGGTATACTAGCCTATCTAAGCATTGATGGAAAAGGGAGTGTGGTAATCACGAGATCTTTTCTAAGGTGTGATGGGATCTCCGTTTGGAGGTTTTCTGCGATTTCTAGGTGCTATTAAAAAGGCTTCTGAAGCATCTTACGATCGTACCTAGAACTGACACAGGTGCCCCTGGGTGAGAAGCCCAAGACGAGCCGGCGTAAATTTAGGCAAGGGAATTCGGCAAATTAGCCCCGTAACTTCGGAATAAGGGGTGCCAGAGGTGAAGATCTCTGGTTGCAATTGCAAGGGAACTCCGACTGTTTAACCAAAACATAGGTGGTTGCTAGATCGAAAAGGTTATGTATAACCACTGAATCCTGCCCAGTGTCGGTATCTGAATCTCCCTTTCAAGGGATCGAAGGACCGATAAACGGCGGGGGTAACTATGACCCTCTTAAGGTAGCGTAATACCTTGTCGCTTAATTGGCGACTTGCATGAAGGACCAACGAGAGTTCTACTGTCCCTGCCTGGAATCCGGCGAAACTGACTTACTGACGAACAGTCCAGTATCTTCCACCTGAAAGCGAAGACCCCATGGAGCTTTACTGCAGCCTGTGGCTATGACGCGACTTTAGATGTGTAGGGTAGGCGGGAGACGTTATCAGGGCACGCCGCTAGACGTGTTCCGAGTCGACGATGAAACACCGCCCTTCTGAAGTTGTGCCGTTTACCTCGCAAGAGGGACACCTATAGGTAGGCAGTTTGGGTGGGGCGCCACGCCCTCCAAAATATAACAAGGGCCCCCAAAGGTTAGCTCAAGTAGGTCAGGAATCTACTGTAGAGTGTAAGGGCAAAAGCTAGCTTGACGCGAATATGCTTAACGAGTATTCGTGATACGAAAGTAGGGCCTAACGAACCAATGAACCTTATTTATGAGGGTCATTGATAAGAGAGAAGTTACCCTGGGGATAACTGAGTCGTCTCCAGCAAGAGTTCATATCGACCTGGAGGCTTGCTACTTCGATGTCGGTTCTTCCTATCCTGGTGGTGCAGTCGCTGCCAAGGGTGGGGTTGTTCGCCCATTAAAAGGGATCGTGAGCTGGGTTCACAACGTCGTGAGACAGTTGTGTTGCTTTTTGGTGGAAGTGCGAGGATACCTGAGGGGAAGGTTCCCACAGTACGAGAGGAACGGGGAACCGGAGCCACTAGTTTATCTGTTGTCTAGCAAGGCATAGCAGAGTAGCCACGCTCTAATGGATAAGATCTGAGAGCATCTAAGATCGAAGCCAGCCTCAAAAAGAGGTATCCATATAAGATTACTCTTAAATGAAGAGTTTGATAGGATGGGGATGTAAGAGGGAAGCCTCGGCGACCTTTTTAGTCCACCATTACTAACAATCGAGAGTATGTTGAGTAGTTTGCACGATGGGCAGTTTCACAGAACACATATGCAACTTTTTCAAGAGCATTTTATTATTTTTAAACACTTTAAAAACTTTAATTGTCTTTTTGAATATTTGTCAGTGGTTGAAAATAATTTTAAAAAAGTAAAAAACAAGGTTAACTTATACCTTCTCTTACTTCAACAGCTATTCCTTTTTTAAAAGATTTCATGTCTAGTGGAGTCATCTTTGCCATTCCACATGCTATTACTTTTTTTTCTTGGTTTAGTATTATTACTTCATCGTTTGGCCGTATGCTTTCACTTGCCTTCAATACAAATTTAGAAAACACATTCCTTCCTTCAGAAACGAATGGAACTGCCTCATCAGAGATTACCACAGTGTATCCGTTTTCAGGCATTATTGCATTAAGCAAAACAGCACCATCTATTTTCAAATTAAAATAACCAGAATTCCTTAATGATACTATATGTTTTCCTTCTTTTTTAATCATTCTTAATCTACCAGTATTTTTGGAGTAAACAAATTCGATGTCCCCTTCCAATAATTTATTGGCACCTTTTCCAAACTGAAAATCGAGTATATCTGAACATCTTGCAATTTCCCAATTTCTGTTATCTACTTTTTCTTCTGATTTGAGTTCGACCATTTTGTCTAGGGGATGGATATCATCAAAAATCAGGTTTTCTGTAAAAATTATAGAGTTGTATGGATATGTCCATTTGAGTGTGTTGGGTATAATGCCTATTGGGGTTTTTACAAGTCCGAAACTTTCCTTTACGTCCCATCTAGGGCTTGGCTTATAAGGCACAGTACCCCTAACAAGCTTTCCATCCATCCTTTCCAACACTTTTTTTCTGTTTCTGTAAATTACGGGATGCATCAAAGATTCCATGCCGTATATTCTCAACGAATCGTTGTCAAGAGGTTCGTTGTATTCCAATATTTGCATATGTTTTTTCAGAGATCTGTAAAAGCCCATCATGTTAGGGTGTGCATGCACCCTTTGCTCAACTAGGTCCCATAAAGTGCCTTCCCTTATGCATTGCTTGATTAGCTCTATTTCCCCCATACTTGCATAAAGATTATGCAAAGAAAGTGTTTTTACTATTGCCTCCTCACTCTGCTTTTTCAGAACCTTTAAAGGCATGGCAGAACATGCTGGGCAGTGACACGGATTGTACTCCATGTCTTCAAGCATAAAGGTTCCCTCTGAAAACATCATTCTGTGAGCTTTTGCGTATTTAATGTAAGATGATGAATCAAATAGGTCAATACCGAGATAAACAGCAAGTGAGAACATCATCGGATGACCCCCACCGAACAGATGGACGGGTTTTGCAGGATTTAGCCCTTCCTTTGATGACAATATTACATTTGCAAGTTCGTAAAATTTATAATTCTCCATTAACGGGACCACTCCACCAATTGCCATGTAATCCCCGTACTGGGACTGCCTTGCTGCATGGTTTTTTCTAAGGTCGTAAAAAAGCCCTCCTTGTATGGGAGCAACCACTAACCTGTCTTTGGCTAGTTCTTTGGCTTTTTTGGTCCTTTCTTCAGTTATTGAAATCTTTTGCATTATAGTTTCATATGGGTCTGTTGGTTCTGAAAACTCGTCCAAAACTGTTGGTAGATCCACACCCATATCTAACTGGAATTGGAATATTTCTGTATCGTTGACATCTATGTTCCCATAGACGTATTTCTGGAATGCACCGGAATCTGTCATTATGATACCGTCATATCCCATTGCTCTATGTATCCCTTTTTCGATGAAGGATTCCCTGAGGGAGGGGTTTTTGTATATTATGTAGCTGTTGGTAATTATTCCTTGGATGTTGAGGCTTTTTATAGCTTTTCTTATATCTTCGTCTACATTTGCTGGATGCAATACAGGCAGCAAAGCAGGAGTTTCTATTTCCTTTTCTCCTATCGATAATTTTGCGATTCTTGACAATCCTGCCTTTTTGACAACCTCAAACATTAAAACCCCTCAATGCAACATTTCTCAAAATAGTTTTTATACACGTAAGGAGATACCGTTATATAAATGGATATGGTGATATAAAATGTTTGACTATCAAACAAGTACGTTTCTTTTAGCAGGGCCTGTAAAAATGCACCCCAGGGTTATCAACGCAATGAATGTTCCGGCGCTTAACCATAGGTCCGAATATTTTAAGGAAGTTATTAATGAAACAGAAGAGCTTTTTAAATACCTCTTCCAGACTAAGAACAAGGTTGCCATCCTTACTGGCTCTGGTACAGCCGGTATCGAAGCAAGCGTTTCTTCTTTGGTAAGGGAGGATGATAAAGTTCTATCCCTGTCCAATGGTAAGTTCGGGGAGCGTATAGGAGAAGTTAGCGAAATGTATTCCAAGCATGTCTTCAAAGAAAAGCTGGAATGGGGGAAGCCATTTGATCTTGATAGGGTTGAAAAGCTCATAACGGAGAATAACATAAATGTTTTGACTTTTTGCCATAACGAAACAAGCTGTGGAATAACTAACCAGCTCAATGAATTGATGAAATTGGCCAAAAAATATTCTTGCTATACCATCGTTGACGGAATAACTTCTGTCGGTGGAATAGATGTAAAGACAGATGATCTGGGAATAGACCTTTTCGTTACCGGTTCCCAGAAATGCCTTGCCGCACCACCAGGTGTTGTTGCCGTTGCTGTTTCACCCAGGGCGGAGGAACGCCTTCATGATAGAGTGTTGTATTTAGGGCTTAAAAAACATTTGAAAAGCCTTGAAAAACAGGAAACGCCGTGGACACCAGCAACGCATATGTTTTTGGCTGTAAGAGAAGCATTGAGAATGATAAAGGAGGAAGGATTGGAGAACAGGATAAAAAACACTACTAAAATAGCTGAAAAAGTGAGGAATGCCGTTTATGAAATGGGTCTCGAACTATATCCACCGAAGGATTTTGCTTCTAATACCGTTACTGCTATAAGATACCCCAAGGGCGTTGATGACAAAAAATTCAGGGATGATTTGCTGAAAAAGTATAATGTTGTGATTTCCGGAGGGCAGGAACCTTTGAAAGGTGTTATTTTCAGGATTGGACATATGGGCATTGTAGATTGGAAGGATGTTTCAATAGGGTTAACTGCAATTTCGGAAGTATTAAACAGCCAGAAAAAAGCAGATCTGTATTCCCTTATAAAGTGATTTTTTATGTTGATCGCAGCTCATGGTGGGGTAGGCAAGGATTCCAACAGGGAATACCTTGAAAAGGCACTGAAGAAAGGATTTAACTTGCTTAAGAAAGGTGGCTCCAGCACAGATGCAGTAGTGGAGGTTGTTGCCGCTTTAGAAGATGACCCTCATTTCAATGCAGGGTATGGTTCTAACATGAAGGTAGATGGGAGTATAGAAATGGATGCTGCTGTTGCCAACTCTATGGGATTGTATGCAGGTGTTGCTGCTATTCAGCATGTCCAGAATCCAGTAAAAGTTGCCCTAGAAGTAGCTAAAAAAACACCGCATGTCTTGCTCGTTGGTTCAGGTGCTATGCAATTTGCAAGGAAAAACAACTTTCCTGTTGTGGATCTGTACACGATAGAAGCCCAGAAAAGGATGGAAGCTGCAATCAGCAAAGCCAAAAGGGATGAAAAGTACAATTACCTCAGGGATTTCCTGGATACGGTCGGATGTGTAGCTGTTGATGACAACAACGTTTATGCTGCCGCAACCTCTACTGGAGGGGTTTCATTGATGCTCAAGGGGCGTGTAGGGGATACCCCTCTTTTTGGATGTGGAATATATGCAGATAAGAAGGGTGCAATAGTATCTACAGGTATAGGGGAATATATAATAAAACATGTACTTGCAAAATCTATCTACGATAAAACAGTATTGCTGAACATAAATCCAAAAAAGGTTGTTGAAGAAGAAATAAAGGCATTTCCAGATGATGTCTCTGTCGGTGTTCTGTTTTTGTATGAAAATGAACTTTATGTAGGTAACAACATGCCCATGGCATGGAGCGTTATGAAAGCATAAACGATTTTTTTATATAATAATACTTCAATAACCTATTATGATTGTAAGCCCTATTGATTATCGTTATGGCAGAGAAGAGATTAAAAAAATTTTTGACGCAGAGGAAAAGCTCAATTACATGCTTAAGGTGGAAGGGGCTTTGGCATTGGCACTGGGTGATCTTGGGGTTATACCCAAAAAAGCATCTGTTGAAATAAACAATAAGGCTTCTACAAAATACGTAAAATTATCCCGGGTAAATGAAATTGAAAAAATTACCAAACATGACATTACTGCACTGGTAAGGGCTTTGTCTGAGCAGTGCGGTGATTATGGACAGTATGTGCATTACGGAGCAACCTCCAATGATATCATAGATTCTGCCCAGGCCCTTCAAATCAAGGATTCCCTACCTTATTTGGAAAAGGGACTTGCCGAATTAAAAAACATTTTGCTTTCTATGGCGAAGAAATACATGCATTTACCCATGCTTGGCAGGACTCACGGGCAGGCAGCTGTGCCTATAACAGCAGGCCTGAAATTCGCTGTTTTCTCTGCGGAAATAGACCGCCATATACAAAGGCTAAATGAAATAAAGCCCCGAATTATAGTAGGTAAAATGTCAGGGGCTGTTGGAAGTGGGGCTGTTTGGCAAGGATATAGCATTGAGCTGGAAAGAAGGGTCATGCAATATTTGGATATTTCCCCGGAACTCGGACCTACCCAGCTTGTTGGCAGGGACAGGTATGCAGAGTTCATTGCCCTTTTAGCTTTGATTTCCAGTACACTTGAAAAGTTTGCTGTCGAGGTTAGATTGTTGCAGCAGACAGAAATCAATGAGTTTCAGGAGCCTTTTTCTGAACACCAGATAGGGAGCTCTACAATGGCCCAGAAAAGGAACCCTATCGTTTCAGAAAATATTTGCTCTATTGCAAGATTTATCAGAGGGTTCCTTGTCCCTTCTTTTGAGAATATACCTCTGTGGCATGAACGGGATCTGTCCAATTCAGCCAATGAACGTTTTACCTTGCCTTATTCTATAATATTGCTTGACCATCTCATTTCCCAGTCCATATATCTTTTTGAGGGCATGAACATAAATGAAAGCGCATTGAATATCAATTTGGAAAGGTTCGTGGAATCTACATTGGCAGAAAATGTAATGATTTTCCTTACAGATTCAGGAATGAAAAGGGCGGAAGCACATGAATTTGTAAGGAATGCTTATTTCGAAGCTCAGAAAAAAGGTATGAAGTTCAGTGAATATCTTGTAAATATAGGGAAAATAACTGAAAGCCAGAAAATCCAGATTTTCAGTATAGATAAGTATGTAAAATCTTCAGTTGAACGTACAGAATATATAATAAATGTTCTGGAGGGGAAAAAGAATGGATGAGGTCATAATAATTTCTGTTGTTGTAATAATTTTTGTGTTCATTTATTTTGCATTCCAAATTCTGAAAAGCAGAAACAAAAAAAGCGTTGAACATGTAGTACCAAAAAGCGATGAGGCTCATAACCAGGTTTTATGGCTTAGAAGCATTCTTGAAGTTAGCACAGATAACCCCGGTTATGAGAATGCCAAACAATTTTTGGAAGAAGCGGAAAGGGATATGGAGCACAATAGGTACACGGCAGCAATAGAGAATGCCAAGAGAGGTAAGGAAGCATTAAAAAAATATATTTAAGCATTGCTTTAAAAATCATTGCTTTTTTTCTGTGCCTATAACTACCTGGGCAGCCTTGAGCATTTTACCCTTTACTTTGTATCCCTTTCTTACAACAGCAACCACTCTATTGATTTTAGATTTGTCCTCTACTGGCTGTTCCATGATTACTTCTTCGCACATAGGGTCATACGGTTCGTTTAATGGATTGATAACTTCTATGCCAAGCTCAGAAAAGGCCTTCTGCATGCTTGCAACGATCATTGCCAGCCCTTTTTTTCTATCTTCTGGAAGGATCTTGGACAGGTCTTCAAAAGCCATTTCAAGGGATTCAATAATGGGGATAAGGCTAGATATTGCCTTCACCATTCCCTGCAAATTGCTTTCTTCTTTTTCTTTGTCAATGCGTTTCCTGTAGTTGTTGAATTCTGCCAATAGATAATAATACTTTTTTTCGAAATCCTCCCCTTCTTTCTTTGCTTCCTTTTCTGTTAATTCGGCAGGCAAAGGAGGCCATGTCGGCAATTGTTCATTATCCTCTTGATCCATAACAACCACTTTTATGACAAAACAAATACCATATTTAAATTGAATTAGTCAGCTACCCCTCCCTGAAGGTCGGAGCTTGCTGCTGGTCACCCCTCCACCCATGAGTGGAGTTTCATTGAACCGCAACGATCGGCTGGTTGACAGCAGCCTGAAGTACTCAGATG
>JBMFVL010000033.1:0-15356 GCA_049966015.1 Thermoplasmata archaeon
TTTATAGCCAATAAAATAATAAAGTTATAATAAAATAGGAAATAGCATTAAAGTTATCATTACAAATCAAAAGTGAAAAGTGTGCTCATTTACGCACAAAATCTTGTCGAACTTGGGTGGAAAAAGCTGCAAAACATATTTATGAAATGGGCGCACACTCTGTTGTTGTCAAGGGAGGTCATCTAGCAGCCCCTTTTGTTACAGATATATTTTATGATGGAATATCGATGTTAAAATTTACATACCCCAAGATAAACACTAAAAATACACATGGTACGGGTTGCACATACTCTTCTGCTATTGCATCATATTTATCCAAAGGGTATAAAATAGATAAAGCTGTTTTCCATGCTAGAAAATTCATGCAAAAAACCATCCTGTATAGCTTTTCTATTGGTCATGGTTACGGTGTTCTCAACCCAATGTATAAAATACACTTCGGATTGAGATAAAGTTTAATTATTATAACAGAAACTTATTGAAGTTGTCCTGTCAATGAAAAATGGATGACTTAAATGGGTTGAGTAAAATTCTATATACATAGCCCAAATGCACCATGTTTGACAATCTTTCCAATCCAACCATAACAATATCTACTAATATTTATCATAAGTAAAATCTAATGAATAGGTATATATTTTTGCAATGAATACACAGGTGTATGTACGAAATCAGGTTTCATGGCAGAGGTGGGCAAGGAGCAGTAACTGCTGCTAACCTACTATCAATAGCTGCCTTCAAGGAAGGTTATGACGTGCAATCTTTCCCTTTTTTTGGTGTAGAAAGAAGGGGAGCACCAGTAGAAGCATACACTAGAATAGACAAAAAAAGAATACGATTGAAAATGAATGTATACAATCCAGATGCTGTTATGGTTTTGGATTCTTCCCTGTTAGGTTCCATAGATCCATTCAGTGGAATAAAGGAAAACGGCATTGCCATAATCAATATAAAGAATTTCGACAAAAGTACCATACAGGAAGTTAAAGGTTTAAAGATCGCTATTGTCGATGCCGTAGGCATTGCGATCAAACATGGATTAGGGTCATCTGCAGCACCCATTGTTAATACAACAATGCTCGGTGCCTATGCAAAAATAATCCCCAATGTAAAGCTTGAATCCATAAAAGAGGCAATAAAAGAAAATGTGGGATTAAAAACAGAGGATAACTTAAAAGCATGTGAAGAAGCATATGACAAGGTTCAGGTGATTTAAATGGTTCTAGAAAAAGGTGCATCTGTACTGGATGCGGGGAGTACCTCCAAAGAGGAAACAGGTTCATGGAGAACCCTGACCCCAAAAATAAATTATGAAAAATGCATAAGATGTGATGTTTGCTGGACATACTGTCCAGAACCAGCAATAGAAAAGATAGATGGTTCTGACAAACCAGTACCGTATAAGCAACTGGCAAAGAAGGAAATTCCACGTATCAATTATTCTTACTGCAAAGGTTGTGGAATATGCGTCAATGAATGTCCTGTCAAGGCAATTGATTTTGAAAGGGTGGTGAAGTAAAATGTACAAAATGCTAAAAGGCAATGAAGCAAGCGCTTACGCCGCTATGCTGGTATCTGTTGATATAATCCCTGCATATCCTATAACGCCATCTACCCTTTTTCCAGAAAAGATATCCCAATTTCTGGCAAATAATGAAATGGACGCAGCTTTTATTCCAGTAGAAAGCGAACACAGTGCAATGTCTGCTGCTATAGGTGCCTCTGCCACCGGCGCACGTGTAATGACTGCAACTTCTAGCCAGGGGTTAGCTTATATGCATGAAATGTTGTCTATAGCCAGTGGTATGAGAATGCCAATTGTAATGGCTATAGGCAACAGGGCTTTGAGCGCACCCTTGAATATATGGAATGACCAGCAAGATTCAATTTCTGAAAGGGATTCTGGGTGGCTTCAATTTTATGCTGAAAACAATCAGGAAGTTCTGGATCTGATAATATTGGCATTCAAAATATCTGAAAACAAAAACGTATTGCTGCCAAGCATGGTATGCATGGATGCCTTCTTATTGACCCATGTTATGGAAGCAGTGGAGGTTCCAGATAAGCAATCGGTTATGGATTTTGTAGGGAAAAAGGAAATCAACTACCCTATAGTGGATGTAAATAAACCTGCAACGTTGGGTTCTTTTGCAGGCCCGGATTATTATACAGAATTCAGGTACCAGGTATCAAAAGCTATGGAAGGTTCCGTATCGGTTATAGACAGTGCCTTTGCGGAATTCAATAAAAAATTCAAAAGGCATTATTCGAGAGTGGAAGCGTACAAAGCGGATGATGCAGAATTTTTGTATATTTCCATGGGAAGTATAAGCGGTACAATTAAAGATGCTGTAGACATATTAAGAGAAAATGGTGTAAAGGCAGGTTTATTGAGGATCGTTACCTTCAGACCGTTCCCGGGTGACATATTGAAAAAATATCTAGCAAAAAAAGTCAAGGTGGCTGTTATCGATAGGAATGTAGTACCCGGTGCTGAAAATTCTGCCTTATCTACTGAACTCAAGGCTATGCTATACTGTGAAAAAGAAAAAGCAGAGATCAGAGATGTTATTATAGGGCTTGGAGGAAGGGATGTAACGATAGACAACATCAAGGATATATATTACTTATCAGAAAAGAACAAAGACCCGGTTATATGGCTTCAACTTAAAAAGGAACTCGTGGAGGAGGTGCTATAATGGTAATAAAAGAGGAGTATTTTGCACCGGGGCATAAAGCATGCGCAGGGTGTGCAGTTCCTATCCTTGTAAGGTGGGTTTTAAAATTTGCCGGAAAAAATACCATAGTGGTTAACTCCACTGGCTGTCTGGAAGTATTCAGCACTCAATATCCACACACTTCGTGGAAAGTTCCATGGCTGCACACGGCATTTGAGAATTCTGCGGCAACCGCTAGCGGTGTAGAAACAGTATTAAGGAAAAAAGGTGACGACAAAACCAATGTTATCGTATTTGCAGGAGATGGCGCTACAAGCGATATAGGTATTCAAGCCCTGAGTGGAATGGCTGAACGTGGACATAATATAATGTACATAATGTACGATAACGAAGCTTATATGAATACCGGTATACAGAGGTCATCGGCAACTCCTTGGGGTAGCTGGACTACAACAAGTGAAGTGGGGAGCAAAAACAAAATCGGAAAAATGGAAATGAAAAAGCCAATGGCAGAAATTATGGCGGCCCATAACATACCTTATGTGGCAACGGTCAATATAGCTTATTTCAATGACTTCAAAATGAAAATAGAAAAGGCTCTGTCAATAAAAGGCCCAAAATTCATCCATGCCCTGTCAAGCTGTACAACTGGCTGGAAACACGATCCTGGAAAAACAATAGAAATCATGAGGCTAGCAACTACAACAGGGATTTTCCCTCTGTACGAGGTTGAAAACGGAAATATGAAAATAACCTATAAACCAGAAACAATGGTTCCGGTAACAGAGTATTTAAAGACACAGGGAAGGTTCAGGCACCTGATCAACAACAAGGAAGCAATAGATAAAATACAATCCCAGGTTGACAGCTGGTGGAAAAAGAAGGCACAATAAAAACCTTTTAATGATATTGTATACATCCAAAACCTTACCAATTATAATATTAATTATAAGATAAATCTATATATCTTTAAACATATATTTTAAAAGAAGTTTTGTGTACAACATTGAGGATAAAAACAGATTTATAGAACTAGCAAACAAATTGAGGGTATTGGAAAAAGGATTTATATATTTATTTACAGGGTTGATTATACTACTGATTCCCTTAATTGGTGTCTTTGGCTTTATCCCGATATTGGGAGGGTTAACTTATTTAATATGGGGATATATGAAAGCAGGGGATACAACCCTTTCCCATTCCAAAAATTATAAAAGGATAGCCTACCTTTTGCTCATATCCCTTTCAATGATGATCTTTAACATGGTTCTGTTTCTATACCTGAACATATACGGTTTTAGAGTGGAGGCTTACAATGCTATAGTGCCCTTTATCAACACACCTTCGAATGCTGTTAGCTCAATGCACATAATACTCGGTTATACAATATATTTACTTTACAGCAACATGTACGTTGTCAATGTCTTTTCCCAGGCATTTTCCCCTATAAAATTGTTTTTTTTCAGTACTTTTATTCTATCGATCCTTACCTATTTTGCTATATCCTACTCCATGAAAATGCTAAGCGATGATCTCGATGTTCCATCGTTGAATATAAGCTTCTATTTTTTAGCTTTGGGAGGCCTTTTTATAACAGGAGCATACATATCTTTCAACCTATATATTTTCTACAAAAACATAACAGTTCAATATATACCCTATGTATACCCTTTCATAGGAATTATGCTGGTTCCTATGACGCTATGCTTTCTAGCATACATTTTCAATGCAGTGGGGATATCTTACGCTGGATATGGTATCAATGAATATGCCTTCATAAACAACATCCGATTTGCAGAACAGGAAAAACTTGTGGCTAGTGGATACGCTGGAAGCGTCGCAATGGCAAAAAATCTTGAAGAAATCCAAAATGAGTTGAACAAAAAAGAAAAAGAGCTGGCAGATAAAGAGCTATACCTTAACGCAAAACTGGAAGAATTAAACTCAAAAGATGGACCCTTTTTGGCGGATGGCAATGCAAGTAGAAATCCTGCCAATATCAAAAAAGTAGAAAAGGTCAAAACAGGAATTCCAAGGCTAGATGACTTATTATACGGGGGATATCCGGTCGGTTCTAATATTTTGGTGAGCGGACCAGCACATTCAGGTAAAGAAATGTTTGTCAAAATGTTTATAGCTAGCCAGATAAAGAATGGTACCCCTGCAATAATCGTTTTGACTGATAAAAGTATAGCAAGTTTTGAAGAAGAAATGGAGTATATAATCCCTTCTTTCCATCAATATGCTGAATCTGGAATGATTAAGTACATCGATCTTTACAACGCAATCATGGGTGGTAAAAAAGCGAAAAATGATAGTACGGTTATACATCTGACTGAAAAAAATAATTTTGAAAGTATATATGATGCAGTAGAATCTTTTGCAACAAAACTTAAAAAGAATGGATATAAGCAATATTGCTTCGGGTTTGAATCCCTATCCACAATTATAGCATATACCAGTGCAAACCAGACCTTCGGATTCCTTCAACCTTTTGTTGGAAAAAGGAAGGTGGACAATGCAGTATCTCTATACATTGTTGATGCAGGTATTCATTCGGAATCTGATATGGAAATACTGAACCATGCAATGGACGGTGAAATAAGCATCAAAGGTGATAACATAAACACCTATTTTTCTATAAAGGGAATCACGGAAGTTCAGACACGCTCTCCTGTCAATTTCACATTTACCAAAGACAGCATAAAAATAGGCTCTTTCTATCTAGACCACATAAGATAAATATACAAAGAATGATTCAAAAATCAGTCAATCTCTTCTGGATGTTTAATATCCTTAATATCTGGCTCTTTTCATCCCAATTTTTCATTAAGGTATTGTTCATTGCATGCTGGACAGCCCTTTTCATATTTTCAAAGGATATGGGCTTTGAACGCATGGCATTGCGCACGGTTTCCCTTATAAGCCATACACCGAGTGGTATGGAATATTCGGGGCTTACTTCTCTGTATATCAATACACTCGCCTGCTTGCCAATACGTTTCAAATATTCTAAAACAGCAAGCCTTGCTGAATAATACGCACCGGTTATATTGCTCGCATAATCTTTCCTGCCTTCATATCCTTCGTAGTCTTCAGCAACAACATTTGTACTAGCATAAAATGCCCCTTTAACCCATGTCTCAAGCATTTCAAAACTCCATACATCTGGAATCAAGAATATATGGAAAGAATTGCCCAGATAATTGCTATTGAAATATTCAATATGGTCAATCGTGGGGTTAATTTTGATCTCTTTGATAAGCCTTTTGCCTATCATATCATCAACGGCTGTTATGGTCCATCGAGTCGGAACAAGCTTTTTGTTGCTGCTTTTTCCCAGTAGCCCTGCTGAAAGGATCCTCACGATATGTGAAACAGAAAAATTGTTTAAATAAAGAAGATACACCGCTTCCTCTGCTCTGAGATCTTTATCTGAAACGATGTATTCCACTTTATTTTCAATGTAGGTATTCCCGGACAAAGAAAACTTCTTCATGTATAGCCTCGGCCCGATAGGATGGTTAAAGAAATCTATTACAGGTTGTTCCCTGATATGGTAAGGCTTTTCCAAATAAACCTCTGTAGTGATTTCCCTGGAACTTAAAGCGATTTCCTGTATTGCTTCTATAATCCTGTTAGATTCACGTATGTTGGCAATGATGGAGGGCCTGAACAGAGATGCCCCTTTAGCAGCAATAATGTTCATATCCAGACCAAACCATTTTTCAGGTTCTTCAATGTTCTGGGTTTGGGAAACCATGGGGCCGATAAAAACTCTGGGGTATCCGTAATGGCCTACAAAAACCGAAGGAGGTGCATATCCAGCCAAAATATTGTTATCTAAAGATACCTTCGGCAATATATCCGATACCTTTTTTAACAGAGGGCAATACCCAAGATTACATAAGTTTCTGCTTCCCTTGCATTTTAAACATAAATCTCCAAACATTTCAAATGATTATCTACTTACAAAATATAAATATTGATGGTATACGGAAAGACAAAGGTAATGGTGCATTTTAAATTGTTAAACTATACAACCTCAAAGCTTAGAGCATGGATTGATGTTATATTAAAGATATGTACAGGAACAGAGTTCAAATATTGAAAGAGCAAATACAATGCATAACTTTTATTATATGAAAAGTTATCCTAACAGAGAGGGAAAGCACATAGAATAATACCTTCCAAAGATTTAAGTTTCCAGCAATTAAGAGGGTTGATATATTTTAAAGAGGTCTGTTAAGATGGTTGACAAAAATTACTCTAATGGCAATACGAGAATAGTCATTACCAAAACTCCATTGAGAATAACGTTCACAGGTGGTGGCACTGACCTTCCAGATTATTACAAAAAATACGGAACAGGTGCAGTGGTATCTGCAACGATAAACAAATACATTTATGTGACGATTGCAAAGAATTTTTACAATGACGAAATAAGGGTAAGTTATTCAAAAACAGAAAACGCCCTTAAAAATGTTGAAGATATACAGCATCCTACAGTAAGGGAGGCAATGAAGCTTTTGGGCATAAGGTCTGGAATACAGATAATTAGCATAACAGAGATCCCATCAAGCGGAACAGGGCTGGGGTCAAGCAGTTCCTTCTTGGTCGGATTGCTAAATGCATTGCATGGATGGCTGGGGGAAGCGGCAACACCCCGGCAGCTGGCAGAAGAAGCCATCAAAGTGGAAAGGGAAATATTAAAGGAACCGGGAGGTATGCAAGACCAGTATATGGCTGCATATGGTGGAATTCAATTCATGGAATTTTTTCAGGATGGAAATGTATCTCTAAAGCAAGCGATGTTAAAAAGGGAAGATAGAAATGCCTTAAAAGAGCATTTATTGCTTTTTTACACAGGGAGGGAAAGAAGTTCTGCAAATATTCATAGAGAACAGGCAGGGTCTATTGACAGCTATGTTGAGCAATACAGGAAAATGAGCGAACTGGCATATGAAACATATAATAAATTATCCAACGGTAATTGGAAAGAGTTGGGTGAATTATTGGATTTAAACTGGAATTTGAAAAAGCAACTCAGCAATAAAATTTCAGATGACTGTATTGATAAATGGTATGAAAAGGCTAAAAAAGCTGGAGCTATAGGCGGGAAATTAATTGGCGCAGGTGGAGGGGGCTTCATGCTGTTCTTTGCAGATCCATCTAAGCACGACGGAATAAGAAAAGCATTGCCTGAATTGAGAGAAGAATCCTTTAATTTCGAGCCTTTCGGTTCAAGAATACTGTATATAGAAAATACCTGAATTATAACATTATATATACATTAAGCAAATATTCTGTATTGATGCCTTTCAGTAACCCAACAACCCCATAAAGCTTATCAATATTGATAAGAGTCCAAAAAACATTACTACATAACTCTGGAAAGAACGCAATTTAGAAAAGTCCATATTGCTTGAAAGTTTTGCTCCGGTAAAACCCCCAAGTGCAGCACCTATGATCAAGGGCATTGCCAAAAGAAAATACTGGTATTGCATGCCATACTTCATGAAATGCACAATTGCACCCAGTGTAGAAGTTATTACCATAACGGCTACAATTGTAGAAAAGGCTATTTTTGGATGAACGTGCTTTATAGCAGTTAAGTAAGTGCCAACAACAGCTCCAATCCCCAGTCCAAACAGACCTGAAAGTATGCCTGCTATAAATGAAACTCCAAAAATAGAACGGGATTTGGAAAAATCTTTTTGTTTATTATTGGTAATATATTCCTTGAAGCTCTGCTTGAGGTAAGCAGCCCCCTTATTCTTCTTTATTTCTGATTTGGCTGTAAAAAATGAAAATAACCCTATGCAAAATACTACCATGCCAAAAAATAAATGAAAAACATTTATTTCAACAAAGTAACTTATTATTGAGCCCAGTATTGCACCAACTCCAGCAGCTATGGCTATATCGTAAAAAAGTGATTTATCAACAGCTCCTTGCTTGACGTTCATATTTGATCCGGCTAAAGTGCTTGCAACAATGGTTATCAAGCTTAATCCTCCAGATATGACTGGATTTATATTAAAAATGTACATGAATATTATCATCAGAAAAATCCCTCCCCCTATACCGGCAATGTTTCCAATTATGCCGATGGCTATGGATGAAACCAAAAAAATTATAATTTCATATATGAAATTCATAAGCATGGTATTGAATAATCCGTTTTAAAACTATCTTGGAAATTTATTCAGATATCTTTAAATTTTGAATATTTTTAAATAATGAAAAACCTATTTTCCATAGCATGGACACAAAAGAGTATGATGTAATTTTCATGGGTGCCGGTGGAGCAGCATATCCAGGAGCTTTTTATCTGGGTGAAAGAGGAAAAAAAGTTTTAATGTTTGACGAAAAAGGCAATTTAGGTGGTGACTGCCTTTATGCAGGGTGTATCCCAAGCAAAGCAGTAAGATCTGAAATAATGCGTTCTTTGTATTGCAAGGAGCTTGGAAAAAACCTTGACAGGCAGTTGATATGGAACAAAGCAATAGAAAGAAAAGAAGAAGTCCAGAATATAAGGTATAAACAGCATGAAGAGGAAATCAAAGAGCATTTCCCCAACGTAGATTTTTACAAAGCAAAAGGGGAATTTTTAAGTTCCAAGGAAATTCTAGTCAAAACAGAAAGTGAAGAGTTCATAGCTAAAGGAAAATACATTGTTATCTCTACAGGTTCTGAAACCATTATACCTCCCATAGAAAATGCCAGTAATGTTTTAACAAGCAACGAACTTTTCAGTTTCAACAAAAGCATAAAAACACTTCCAGATTCTCTTATAATCATCGGATCTGGTTATATAGGGCTGGAAGTAGCTGGAATGCTTGCACCTTTAGGTGTAAAGGTAACAATAATTAAAAAGAGCAACAACCCTGTTTTATCCAATTTAGGTATAGATGAGGATTTATCTAATGAAATTGTGGAAGACATGAAAAAGCTTGGTGTAGATATAATATTCGAAGCACCGCTGAAGTCTATAAAAAAAATCAATGAAAAGTACATTGTCACATACACCAAGAACAATAAAGAATTCCAAATGGAATCAAACCAGATACTCATTGCCATAGGAAGGAAACCAAGGCTAAAAGGATATGGGCTAGAAAAAACAGGTGTGAAGGTAGAAGGCAATGCAATAGCAGTCAATGAATTCCTGCAGACTAACATACCAGGTATTTATGCAACAGGTGATGTAACAGGAAAAGCAATGCTGTTCCATTCCGCAGTAAAGCAGAGCATGATTGTGGCACAAAACATACTCCATGAAAAACCGGTATATACGATCAATTACAATACGATTCCCTTCACTGTATTTACCATGCCTGAAATTGCCAAAATAGGCTTGTCAGAAAAAGAATGCACGGAGAAAGGCATCGCATACAGGGTGGTAAAAAAGGCAATTTCAAAGGATGCACATGCACAGATCGTTGGAGAACGCAGGGGATTTATAAAGGTATTGTATGATCCAAGGTCATATGCCTTGATAGGTGCCGAAATATATGCACACAACGCAGCTGAACTCATAGCTGAATTCACATCCTCTATGGAAGGCAACATGACCGCAAAGCAGTTAGCGTGGACATGCAATCCCCATCCATTAAGTTTTGAATACATCAACTACGCTCTCAGGGAAATATTTTAAAATATTCTATATTTTATGGTTTTTGCAATGGCTTCAAAAAACATGTTCGTTAATTCCAAATTTAAAAATTATTTTACGGCTTTTTAGATATATCCCTGATTTTAACAGGCATTATCAATTCAGTGCAATAAAATTTTATTTTTAAAAATATAAACTGATAAAATTATATATGGCCAGTGAATATGCAATTGAAATTTAATGAAAATTCAAAAATGAAAAAATATCAAAGGAAATCCAGAATATGGACAACAATTGCCTGAAAAATCTATAAATGATGTATAACCTTTATCATTTTCCATAAGAACTCTCTTATAGTTTTGTTAAAATTCAAATGATGAAAACCACTGAAAAAGTATAGGTCAAGTATAAAAAGTAATGATATAACCAAAAGGTGAACAAATGGATTGGAGGTATGTGAAAAAATTCCAGCAAGACAAAGAAACTTTCTATATAATATTGTCTTCAATGGTTATGTCTTTATCTGGATTCATGATGATAATACTCCCCATTTACCTTTACTTGATAGGATTCAGTGCCTTTATGATAGGTATTCTATTTTCTGTTCAAATGATTGTGGGCGGGCTTGTAGGAATCCCGATTGGACACTGGGCAGATAAATACGGAAAAAGGTTAATGATTCTGGGCGGTGGCTTTGCAGCCATACCCTTATCCCTGATCTTTGTTTTCACTACCAACCACTACATAATTTTTGTTGCAGCTATTGCATGGGGAATAACGGGATCTTTCCTCAATGTATTCCAGGCATTATTGACAGAAAAAACAAAAGAAGAAACAAGGAACTATGCCTTTTCATTATCCAGTTTTGGAAGTGCCATTTTTTCTTCCATTGGGTTCTTATTTGCAATGGTTCCTTCAATTTTAGTATCCAAAGGATGGGATATGGAATCCTCTTACAAAATAACTTTTGTTTTATCTGCAGTAATTCTTCTAATTGCAATAGCCATAATATCTCTGGTCAGTGAAAGTAAAGTGTCCTCTAAAAAGGAAAAGTCTACTTTTTGGCCTAAAAAATCAGGTAATGTCATATGGAAATTTTCAGTTTTGTCTTTAATTGGACTGGGTGCAGGAATAATAATAGAAATATTTCCGTTATGGTTTTATTTGAGGTTCCATGTTGCAGGCAGCATTTTAGGGCCGTTATTTTCTGTTTCCTCCATTGCACTTGCATTGGGATTTCTAGCCGGACCCTACATTGCAGAAAAGGTGGGCAACATTAGTTTGATAGTGAGCACACAGGCATTATCCGTGGTATTGCTGGTATTGATTCCTCTGGTGTATTCTTATTATATAGTAGCTACACTATTTGTCAGCAGGAACTTTTTAATGAATGTGAGTGGTCCGATAGAAACATCGTTTATGATGAGCGTAGTCAATCCAGATGAAAGGGCGTCTGCATCTGCGATATTCAATGCTTTCCATAGTGTGCCAAGGGCTTTCGGTCCTGCTATAGGGGGATATTTGCTCAATATAGGTGACCTTACAGGACCATTCTTCATAACAGGAACATTGTACGGTATTTCTACAGCAATGTTTTATATGTTTTTCATAAAATACAACAAAAAAGGAGTATCGGCTTAGTTTCCAATATATTTGTACCAATACACTCTGACATTGTTATGGATTCTTGTTAAATTAATCATGCTATCGAAAGTAATGAATATCTTTTCAAAGATTTTTATGATATCGTAGAAAAATATAAAAAATTTTTAGAAAAAGCTCAAATTAAAATAGAATATGAAGATTTAAAAAATAATCTTGTATTCATAAGTCCCAAAATAATGGAATTGTTTATGGCATGGGGAGTTATTTACTTACTTGAAAATGTTAATAAAGGTAAAAATCAAAATAATGGATTTGCTAAAAATAAAAGAGATGGCAATAAACGATGAGTTATCTATCTTTATCTACAATAAATAATTCGATTATGACTGATAATTTGGATTTATCTTCAAAAAATATGGGGAAAATACACATCAAACATATGGGTATTGATTATACATTTGACACAAATATTGAAAACAGAAACATTATATCCTCTAATACATCAATAAGTATCACACCAGAAAAGTTATCCGATGGGTTATAGGAATATTTTTCTGATATATATACAAAAATTAACAACAAATGATGAGAGACTGCGCACAGTGCTTATAGAATGTGGTAAGGTATTAGAAAAGGTATTGATGAAATATGAAAATTTTCATGTGATAAGATTATATCACAGTAAAGACCTGGATGAAGATGGTTCCGAATCCTTTGTTTTTAATGTGGGTATCAAAGATATTCCATGGGATATGAAAATGAAAATTTGGGATGAATTAGCAATTACAAGAAACAAACTCAAAGACCTGGTATCTCAAGGATTAATATACAATAAATCACCAATAAATAGAACTATTCGGATTATAGAAAAAATTAGAATAAATATGGTTATATAAAAGGTGTAAACATTGAAACTACAAACTTTTTTTGATTTAGCAAATGATTTATTTTCACAACAACAATATTCAGAAGAAATGTTAAGAACAATAATCGGGCGTTTGTATTATTCAGTACACTTATACAGCAGGGAAATTTTAATCCCTAAAAAAATAATAAAAACAGATAACAAAAAAAAGTTGATAACAAAAACATCAGTCATACGTTTATTTTACTTAAAAAATTAAGTGAAATCCCTGACCATAACTGGAAGATAAAATGGATGAAAATTATGTAAAAATAGCAATGGAGTTAACCAATGAAATTATGAAGGATCAAACTGAAACTGTTTACACTTAAAGGGTTGAAGAGCTATTCAGCAAGAATCCCCGTCTTCATCTGCTTTTTTTGATTTGGAAACCTTGCTTGATTCTTTATCCGATGTATGCTTTCTGCAACCGGGCATTTTATAACACCATAGTATCCAAAAAGCAGGAGTATATAAAGTTTTAAATCCTATTTTTTCAAATATTGTCGATTGTATAAAGATGTTTCACTTTACCAACATATATCTAAGATGAATTCAATATCAATCTCTGCCTCTCTGGAGAAAAAAAAGATGACGTTTGCTGATTCTAGAAGATCGGGTAAAATCGTTGGCGGGAATCCAGCTATATTTCTTCTTGATAAACCTTCTTATGAATCCCAAAATCCAAAAGACATTAGAACCCAGTCTAAGGTTAAAAGGTTAGTAATAAAGCAGAAAAAATCGAGTCTATATTTATAGTCAAGACCGATTTGTTAAGAAATACTTTTATTGTAATAATAGATGTAAGGTAATAGAGGAATGGTTGCAATGGAATTAAAGGAAATGCGCTCAAGAATAAAAAACGAGCTAGGAATATCTGAAGTTAACAGTGGTATTTATTTCAATGGATGGGTGGAATCTCCACACGGCAAGAAAATAGAAATATTTAGCCCGATTGACGGGGAATACATTGCAAGTGTAAATGGAGGAAGCAAAGAGGATTACGAAGCAATGATAAAAGCAATGCAGGAAAACTATGAAAAATGGGTTAAATTGACTCCTCCACAAAGAGGTGAGTTGATAAGGTTGATTGGCAATGAATTGAGAAAAAACAAGGAAAAGCTTGGCAGGATCGTTTCATTGGAAACAGGAAAGACCGTTGTAGAAGGGGAAGGCGAAATACAGGAAATGATAGATATCGCAGATTTTGCCGTAGGCTTGTCAAGGCAGTTGTATGGATATGAAATAGCAAGCGAAAGATACAACCATAGAATGTACGAACAATGGCTTCCGCTGGGAATTATCGGTGTTATAACTTCATTTAATTTTCCATCATCAGTATGGTCATGGAATTCTTTCATTGCAGCTGTAGTTGGAGATGTAGTGATCTGGAAACCCTCCTCCAAAGCACCGTTGACTGCCATATCTGTAATGAAAATAATAACCAAAGTAATAAAAGATAACCATTATCCTGAAATATTCTCCCTTATGGTGGGTGGGGGGAATGAAATTGGAAACAGCTTAACTTCTGATCCGAGGGTAAAGCTGATCTCCTTTACAGGTTCAGTGGAAGGTGGAAGAAAGGTATCTGAAGCTGTATCTAAAAGGTTCGGAAAAGTCATTCTTGAACTGGGTGGCAACAATGCTTCTATAATCTCTGCAAAGGCTGATATCAATGTTGCCCTTAAAGGCGTTGCATTCGGTGCTCTGGCAACAGCCGGTCAAAGATGCACTACTACCAGAAGAATAATTGTACAGGAATCCATATACGATGAGTTCATAAATAAACTCGTAAAGGTATATGAAAAAGTAAAGATAGGCAATCCATTAGAAGAAGGCGTTTTGGTCGGTCCCCTTATAGATGAAAAGGCAGTGGAAAATTTCATGAAGGCAATTGAACAGGCCAAAAAAGAAGGTGGTAAAGTGCTGTTCGGTGGTGAGAAACTGGCAATAAAAGGATATGAGAAAGGCTTCTATGTGAAACCCGCAATCATTGCCATGCCAGAAGTTTCACCCATATCATGCCAGGAAACCTTTGCTCCTATACTGTATGTATTCAAATATGGGTCTATAGAAGAGGCAATAAAAATCCATAATGCAGTTCCACAGGGGTTATCATCAAGCATATTCACCACAGATTTAAGGGAAGAAGAATTGTTCTTATCTCCATGGGGTAGCGATTGTGGATTGGCTAATGTCAATACAGCAACAGCAGGTGCTGAAATAGGTGGCGCGTTCGGAGGAGAAAAGGATACTGGTGGTGGAAGAGAAAGCGGTAGTGACGCATGGAAAAGCTATGCGAGAAGGCAGACCGTTACCATTAACTGGGGCAAAGATATCCCTCTTTCTCAAGGCGTTAAATTTGACATCAAGTAAACCTTTTTATTTTAATGACGGATACAACCTGCACTATGTGTAATAAAATGAAATTAAAAACATCCAAAATTTATTTTTTTCTACTGTGTTTATTTTTATGAGTTTTTTGTTTGCCTTGTGAAATATCCCTGCCCTTTTTCGCTTTTGGCTTCTCATCCTTAGGTATCTCGGGTTCACT
>JBMFVL010000034.1:0-14545 GCA_049966015.1 Thermoplasmata archaeon
GAGAAGAGAATGGAAGAGAAGATGACAGCAGATAAGATATCAGAGATATTATCAGGAGTAAAGGCGATACCGATAAAATCAAAAGACAAGGTAATAACAATAACGTCAATGTCCGAGGAGAGTAAAGAGGTAATGAACAAGCTAGGAGTGGTGCGCCCAAATAATATTTTACAAGAAATATAAACCGTACCAATAAAAAAGTAACAAAAAAGAGGGTTTTAAATGCATCCAGTAAAGGATAAAATGCATTTTCGCATTTTAATTTTTGCGAAACTCAAGTGAAAACTCAAACTTTAAGGATTATTTTTAGTATGCTCTCTTAATTGGAGGTGATCAACAAATTGGATTTAATATTATTGATTACTTCTTTATTTACTTTACATTCATTTACTAGATAATTTATTGTTCCTTTGAATTCCTCATCTATGATTTTAAAAAGGAATTCTATGTTATCTCTACGGGTATCACTAAATGAATGCATATAATCTTCTATTATGCACTCCCGGTCAATGCCAATGGCATCTAACAATAGTGCAATAATAATTCCTGTTCTATCTTTACCCCCTTCACAATGAATAATAATACTTTTCTTTCCATTAGTTAGTGAAATATTTTCATTGAATATCTTTCCAATAGTTCTTTTTTCATTTATTAAAATGGCATAGTAAAGATTAAAATTTTCTTTCACTTTAGATTTTATGGGAATTGAACAGATATACCTACCTAAATAATCCATATACCCTCTTCCTTTTTGTTTTTGACACTTTTTTATTTCATCAAGATCTCTTAGGTCTACTACACGCCATATATTTTTACTTTTAATGATAGATAATATGGTTTTTTTATTATATCGTGATAATGAAGCAGACCTAAATATTACCCCTCTACGAACCTTAGTTTCAGGTGAACAAAAATTTATGATTTTTGCTATATCCCTGAAATTGAAATATTCATAGTATTTTTCATCAATTTGTGTTATAAAATTTTTGTACATTTTCAAGTCAAATTCTATCTTGAATTTTTCTGCTGCTTTTTGTGCATATTCGAAAAAGATGGTAATCAGCTTGAATTTTTTATTAAACAAATCTTTAGGATCAATCTTAACTAATAAATTATTTAATTTTATTGTATCTTCCTTTTTTATTATATCTCTAGTAAGAAACCATGGTTGATACAGGTCTCTATATTCACCATAACTTAATGCTACCATAGATACAAGCTTATAAAAGGAAGTAGTATAGTTCATCTGTGCCCTAAAAATGTCCCCTTTTGTAAATCTATTAAGAAATTCATCATAGTAATAAACAAAGGAATTTAATATATCATAAAACTCATTCTGTACTTTGTCTCTAATAGAAAACCAATATTTTTTATATTCTTCAATAATATTATCTTTGTCTACTAATATTGCGTCCTCTATTTTATCTATTCTAGATTGAATCACAAAAATTATTTCATCTTTAATATGGGTCTTATCTGAAAACATGATTTCCAGTTTCATCAAGTAATTTATATCTGACTTATAAGCAAAAATGATCCATTTATTAGACCGGTGAAAATCAAGGATGTCCTTATATCCAATATTTTTTAAAACATCAATTATTTGCATTTTTACTGTACTATAGTTAGATCTATCCAAAAGATATACCATGAAATCTCCATCTGAAAAATAGTCCTCCTGTTTTCTTCCTAGGCTACCGTATGTTACAATACCAGATATATCTGATGACATCATCCCCAAATCCTTAATTTTTTTAATAACCGATTGCAATTCTCTGTTCATAATTTTTCTCTCCTTTTTAAAATCATCAAAGAGGTGACACAATTTTTAGAAAATACTACCCTTTTCAGTTCAAAATCTGTTTTATCAAATAACACATTGAATTCTGATAATTTCCTTTCTCTCCCACCTACCATAACAAAAAGATTAAAATTAAGTGATTGTCCACAATCATAGGTTGGATTTTCTGGAACAACTGTTTCTATTATGTACAGAATACCTTTCTTATTCAATGCTCCTCTGACAGACATTAAAATTTTAATAGCATTATCATCATCCCAATCGTGTAAAATCCTTGACATTATAATTGCATCAACATTAAATGGTATAGATTCAAAAAAATTACCTTCAACGACCTCTATTTTATCCTTATTTTTCAAATTTATTTTAGTGAAGTTGGCCACTGTAGGAAGGTCAAAAATTATGGCCATCGAAATGCTTGGATATTTTTTAATAATCTTTTTTAACAACCCTCCATGCCCACCCCCAATGTCAGCTATGGATTTTACACTTTTTGGTATCTTAAAATGTGGTATAAGCTCATTGTAATCTATTGAATATTCTTCCATTGCTTTTTGATAAACATCATTCTTTTCAGAGTATTTATTTAAATATTTGAAAAAGTTCATTCCATACAATTTAGGGAAAGCAGGTTGTCCAGTAAATAAAGAATCTACAAGATTACCCATCACCCTGTAATGTTCATCCCCCCACAACAATGATGCATATTTTAATCTTTTTTTACAATTTTCTGTTAGAATCTTGCCTACTGGAGTAATTTCATACTTCAGATTATTATATTTGATCATATTGTTGACTAAAAGATAATTTATTAGTAAATCAAGGCTATTTTCTGGCAGACCCATTTTATTTCTAAGAAAATCATAGCTACAACCTTTAACATCAATGTATTCAAGAATACCAAGTTTTACTATGGCATATAGAATTTGTGTATGCCAGTATCCTGAAAGTTTTTCCATGAGCTTAATCCTGTTTATATCCGTTACTTGTTCTGTATCATAACCTACAACCTCTTTTACTATATTCCCTTTCGTATCTATAATAACCATCCTCCCATCGAATAGCCTGGCAAATGCGTAATCATTATAAAAATTTTCAACCCATGCAAATCTAATAGAATATATCTCTTCACCCTTTTTATCTATATGAAAATATCCGTTACGGTCTCTTGCAATGGCTAACCCTTTATGATAAACACCTAGTTCAAGATATTTCCTTCTATTGAGTTCTTTCCCCCATAAATCTATGTGGGTTGCGTATCCATCAAAATTATATGCTACTGCAATTCCATATTTGAAATCACCAGTATAAAGGAATCTTTTCATGTATGCATCTGTTCCATTTTTTGTTATATGAAAATAATTCCCCTCTTTATCCCTTACGACACATCTTCCTTCCTGAAAATTACCTGCCCAAACAAATCTTCTATTATGTATCGGTGTTCCAGTAGTATCTATATGTAAATAGCCAAGCCCATCAACGACCGTGGCTATTCCATCATAAAAACCATATGTTCTTATATACCTCTGGATGTAAATAGGTTCTCCCATTAGATTTATGTGATATGCTCCACTTCCATCTTCTACAGCAGCAAATCCAGGGGGATGAAATCCCATTACTTTTTTAAACTTCTTTTTGTAAAGTGGCTTTCCTTTATACACATGGTATGTTTCGTCAAATGAAAGTTCTATTTCATGAATATCTATGGTTGTCATATATATTCCCCCTCAATAACTTCATGATTGTCATTCATGTCCATCATATACCTCATCTTTAGGTCTTCTCATATTGCATATTCTGCATACATAATTAGTCCCCCAGTTATCAATAAGGTTATTGTAAGCATCACTGTTCCATAGTTCAATTAAATCCTTATCCTTAACGTTGCCAAAATACCCAAAGGTACGCCTCATAACATCCGGTGCACAACATACATTGAAGGTTCCGTCCCAAGCAATCCATGCTTCCTTCCCAAGAAATGGGCATATAAATTCTTCTGGAACATTTTCATTATTCTCTATTGGAAGTTTATGAATATTGGCAAGTTTGAGTTTCGAGCCTGTTGATTTTACAATATCATATAGAGTATCTACCATATCATTCCATTTTGATATTGTTTCAGTGTTCTTTTTTAAACTCTCTCCCTTAATCTGTGGCCAGGTTATCCATAGATGATGCCCTTTAAGACGGTCTATACCTTTATCAATAGCAAATCTTAGGATATCGGGAAGTTCTTTCAAATTTCTTTCCATAAATGTTACTTGGAGTGTTACCGTAGGCCAATTAGTGCCAGTATGTCTTACTTCATCACGGATATTAACAAATTTTATTATATTATCGATCTGTTTTTTATGGTTTATTCCAACCATAATGGATTCTCCTGTCTCTCTATTTATCCCATTCATTGATATTTTCACATCGCTAGCTACTGGTAGAACCGCTTTTCCCCATTTCTCTACACCGTATATAGGAAAAGTTCCATTCGTTGTTAAATTTATTTTTATATTATATCTCATTGCTAATTCAATAATTTTTGAGAAATCGCGGTATAGTAATGGTTCTCCCATTGTACTTGGAATTATCTCCTTTAAGTATGGCAATGCTGACTTTACCACTTTTTCTATAATCCAAAACTGCATTATATGATCATTCTTTACTTTTTCTGGATTATAGATGCTGTGAGTATCACACATTATGCAATGAAGATTGCATAAATGTGGATTCGTATCAAAGGTTATTCTCCATGGGCCTGGAAGTTTATGAGGCAACTTGTTCATTATAGCAACCTCCTGTATATATTCTCCAAATGTCTTACATCTTCATGAATATCCTGTACATCATCTGGAATAGGATTAACATTATTCAAGATTGATGGATTTTGTGCAATTGCCAAAATCTTACCCTTCAAACTTTCAATATCCCCTGGTGTGAACAGAAAGCCATTTATTCCGTCTTTGACCAGTTCAGCCATACCACCTATATTGGAAGTTATTACAGGAATACCCTTCATAAATGCTTCCTGTATTACTAAAGGCGAGTTTTCATACCAAATAGATGGTACAACAAGCACATCAATTGAATTTAGGATATAATCTATATTCCTGTTATCAAACCCCTCCATGAATAAAATATTACTATTTTTAGCTATCTTCTCTAGGTAGTATCGATTCTTCCCTGTAGTACCATATATTTTCAAAGTAATGTTCTCTTTATTTATAGAAGAAAAAGCCTTTATCAGCAAATGTATGCCTTTTGCTGGAATTATCCTGCCAATATATCCAAAATTTATATGGTCCCATTCTCTGTATATTTTTTTTCTATATTTTATCCTGCCCTTTATAAATCCATACCTTGAATATACTGTTTTTCTAGGATCAATACCCATACTATGATAAAATGACATAAGATATTTTGATGGTGATACAAATATGTCGATTTTATCTAGAATATCATGCATATGTTTTATATATTCATTTATATCATCCATTGTTGTGTGGAGGTAAGAGAGACATGAAACACATCTTTCCTTATCTGGTAGTGAACACAGCTCATACTCCGGGGTCAAAAGCTGTCCCCTGGGGCAGAACATCCAGAAATCATGAATTGTAAAAACTATTGGTAGACCATAGTTCTTAGCTATTGAAACAATATTGGTAGAAAGATGCGATAAATGCTGGATATGCACTATATCTGGATTTACTTTATCTATATATGACCTAAAAATATCATCCATTTTTTCATCTACATACTTATCTCTCAGGTTGTAATCCCCCTTCCATTTATTCACTCTATGTACTCTAATCCCATCAATCACTTCATCAATTTCAGAGTACTGCCGTTCAAACTCATTTTCTATACGCGAAAAAACATACACCATGTTATTCCTTGCCAGTTCAATACTTAAGTTGTAGGCATAAACCTCAGAACCTGCCATATAATAAGGAGGAAAACCATGAATAACCAGCAATATTTTCATTCATGATCCCTCCTTAACGCTTTTATCGTTCTCTTTAATCCTGTATCTATATCAAATGTAGCATGGAATCCCAATTTTTTATATGCCTTATCTGGGTTTCCATAGAAAATATTTACATCATAATCCCTCGGAGCCATATATATAATCTTGCTCTCAGAGCTAGTATATTCTTTTATTTTTTTGGCAAGAGTTAAAATCTCTGTTGGTATGCCAGTAACCATATGAAAAGAATCAAATATATGCGTACTATCGTATCTATTTTTTTCAATATATTCAATTGCTAGAATAATCCCATTTACAGTGTCATCTATGTAAGTAAAATCAAATTTTTGTGTGCCTCCATTAATAGTTATATCCTCCCCGCCCATTGATAGGAGTATAAATCTAGGTATAACACGGTCAAGTATATCCCTTTCGTTGCCATATACGTTGGAGAATCTAAGAACCAATGAATCTATATCATAGTATTTTGAATATTGCTCAATTATTTTTTCACCTTCATACTTTGTTTTTCCATATGTATTAATGGGGTTCAGAGGATCATCTTCAGATACAGGTAGAGTTAATGGTTCCCCATAAACCTCTCTACTGCTCCCAAAAATAATCCATGGCATGTTGCGCTGGGTTTCTGAAACAATTTCAACAAGATTCTTTGTCCCACCGATATTAGTTGAAATACACATTTCCGGATCTTCTTCACCCCATATAACCCTTGAAACGGCAGCAAGATGAATAATTCCATCAAAATGGTGTTGTAGGAATAAGCCATTGAGCAATTTCCTATCTCTAATATCTCCATAAATATATGTTATTTTTTGAATTACATTTTTCAAATTTTCAGGGTCTTTTTTTACATCTAGTACATAAACATCATAATTTTTTCTTTTTTTTAATTCGTTCACTAACGAAGAACCAATAAATCCTGCACCACCTGTAATGAGTATTTTTTTCATGCTAGCATCTCCTTATTGTATTGTATGTAATCAATAAATTTCATAATACCCTGCATATTGCCACAGTCAAATACTGGATTTTTGAAAGATACGGCATAAATATCCTCCGTTTTAAGCAGTTTATTTAAGGCATCGGTTAATTCAACTTCCTGGGTTCTTGGATTTATGTCACTTATAAATTCGAATAATTTTGGAGAAAGAATATATCTTCCTAGAATAACCATATTAGAGGATATCATCTGCCTTGAAGGTTTCTCTATGATTTTCTTAACTCTGTATATACCTTCATCAATCTCTTCGCCATAAATCACGCCATATTTATCTATATGTTCACGATTTGTTACTCCTATTACCGAAGTCCCATACTTGAAATGCACTTTTATTAATTCTTTTATTGCAGGAGAATTTCCAAGAATTATTTCATCTGGTAAAATCACTGCATATGGTTCATCAATCCATTCATCCGTTAGTTTTATAGCGTCACCTAAGCCGTATGGATAAGATTGATAAAAGTAGGTGATGTTACTTTGTTTATATACATCCCATAGATATTTTTTAATAATCTCTTTATGTTTGTTTATTATTATACCTATGTTTCCTATATCTGTCTTAATAGCTTCATCAATAGCATACTCAATCATTGCTCTCCTGCCTAACCTTAACATTTCTTTAGGTGTACCGTTTGCTAACAATTGTACCCTTGTACCTTTACCAGCTGCAGGAATAACAACTTTATCTATCATTCTCTTACACCGTACTTTTTTTTCATGTATTCATTAACCTTTAGCACAGCGCTATGAAGTGGAACGCCATGATATTTTCTTGCAAACTTAACAAAAGCTTTAAGATCCTTAGGTAAACATTTCCCCCCGAATCCTTTACCATGGACTGTTCCATAGATTCCTATTCGTGGGTCCAATGAAGATGCTCTAGCAACAACATTAGAATCAATACCCAGTTCATGGCAAATTAAAAACATCTCATTCCAATATGAAATTCTTGATGCAAGGGCATTGTTTGATGCATATTTTATCATTTCAGCAGTTTTGTAATCCGTTCTTATTATTGGAACATTAATATCTAAATAAATATCCTTAAGCAGGATATCTCCCCATTGTTTATTATCACCTTCACCTATTATAAGCCTGTACTCATTTTCTGGATTGATTTTGTAGTTTTTGTTATCAGTCCATGTGCCATCAATCTCTGTTAAAAATTCTGGACTATAAATAATTCCAATATTTTCTGGGTTAACGTGTTCATAAATTATTGGTAAGAAAACTTTTTCTGTAGTCCCTGGTATTATTGTTGACTTAATTATCAATGTATGTTTTCCAACAGTATTTTTTATATTTATAGCAAGGTCTGTAATTGCGGATATTATGTTATACAAATTTTGATTCCCATTCTTATCTGTAGGGGTGGAAACACAGAGAAAGATGTTTCTCCTTTTTGCTACGTCTTTTATATTATCTGACACAAAGAATCCCATCGTCTGTATTTCATCCACCACATGAGGATTGATGTCATAGAACAATACGTCATGACCTTTACCTTTTAAATATATACCTATTGCCTTTCCTACATATCCGGCACCTATGATACCTACATCCATACTTCCCCCTCTATATTAGTTATTGAAAAACTTCAGAACTATTTCTTCAGAACTATTCCAAAGCTTTAATATAATCTAATATATATCCAACTTCAAAGCCATATGATTTTAATATAATGTATACATCATATATCAAATTTTCTTTATATTTTGATGTGTATTGAACAATTCTTCAACTTATATTTACGCAATTTTTGCATATACTCTGGATTTTAGTGTTAAAATGGAGCAAGGATAGGTCTGAAAAAATCTATTGCCCAAAAATCAGAGTTAATGGTATCAATAATTTCAAAACAGAGGATATAAACGTTTAAGGATTATCTCCTTTCAACATTTCATTACACTTTTTCATCATGTATCCTATACCTTTGCAATCACTTAATGGTTTAATCTCTAACTCCACAGATTTTTGGTAATATGTTCGTCCAATTTGTTAAGTATTAACCTCATCTTTTTTGGTATTTCCGATATAACCCATTTATCGGGAGTATACTCAAATATTGTGTAAATGAATATTTATATATAAATACATATATACAGGGGGTTTGGTAGGATACTAAAATTTTTAAAATCTTTAAAACAAAAGGTGAATATATGAGTGAAAATATGAAAAATAGTAAAATCTATGTTGATTCATTAGTTGATCTAAACCAAAACGTTGAAAATGCAGATAAAGACAATATTGCAAAGAATATTGATCTTGACAAAGTAGCAGATGACGTCTCTCAATTGTTAATAAAACAAATTAAAGAAGAAAATATCAAGGGGTTCTTTATACCTTCAAAATACTAAAGTATACTTCAAGTTCATAAAGTTAAATGCACATTCAAATGGTTCTGCGTTATTGTTATATATCAAAAATACAATGGAATGGAGTGTAATTATGGTTAAATTTGTACACATGGCAGATATCCATCTCAGAATGATTGAAAAAAAAGACCAGGATTTATTAATAAAATCACTTGTGGAAACCTTTGACAGAACTATTGATTACATCCTGAACAATAACATTGATTTTGTAGTCATAGCAGGGGATATATTCGATTCTCCCATTCCTACAACACAGACCAAGATATATTTTGCCAAGAATATGATACGCTTAAAGGAAAAGGGCATACCTGTTTATTACATTCGCGGTAGCCATGATGGTTCCAGGGTTATACCAGGTGATATAAAACTCTTTGAAACGTTCGGTGTCATAACCCATATATGCCAGTATGAAGATGAAGCCAACACTGTTCTCAAACCGATTACAGATCCAAAGACAGGCATGAAATTATACGGCATAGACGGGGAAAGCGCAGGTATGGATGTCGAGAAATACAATAAACTTAAAATGGATCGGCTCGAAAGCAATTCGATTTTCGTATTCCATAACGGCATAAACCAGATGGAAAAATTGCAACAATATATGGATGTGTCATTATTGCCCCCCGGTGCTCTTTACTACGCAGGAGGACATATCCACAAAACGATGCAACAAAATATAGATGGAAAGAACATTTATTTCCCAGGTGCACTGTGTTTAGGGTACGGATGGGACGATTTAGAAAATTACATTCACGGCCATGGTGGTGGATTTTATGTGGTTACACTTGACAACACTGTGCACGTAGAATACAACAATAAATTCAGGCCTTTTGAAGGGTATATCTTAGATATTTCCGCGGACAACAGGACAAGTGAAGAGGTTATCAAAGAGATCAAAAGCATTGAACCTGTCAACAACAAAGTGCTCTTAGTAAAGGTATCTGGTGTTTTATCTAGCGGTAAAAAGATAGATATAAACACCGTTGAGCTCCAAAAAATGCTCAAAAGCAAAGGCGCCCTGCATGTATTGATCAACATAAAAAGCCTTACCACAAAAGAATACACCAATATCAATGTAACAGGAACAAGCAAAGAAGAAATTGAAAACAACGTTATCAATGAAAACAAGGAAAAAATAGAAGAACCATGGATTCCAGAAGAGCTCAAAGGGGTAAACAACTTCAAAACATTATTGACTGAGCTTGAAGTAGAAAAAGGGGATCAGATCGAAAGCCAGTTCATAGATGAACTCGTGAGCAATTATAAAAATAAATATTTGAAAGAGGGGAAGCAATGAACGAGCTTACATTAACAAAAATCGTATTGAAGAACATAAGGTCACATGAAAATTCTGAAATTGTATTCAATCCAGAAGGTGTGATAATAATCATGGGCGATGTTGGATCCGGGAAAAGTTCCATTCTACAAGCGATAAATTATGCCCTCTTCGGTTCAGCGGATTATTCTAATTTCCTGAGAAACGATACCAATTCAGGATCTGTTGTATTGTATATAAAAATAGGGGAAAAAGAATTAAAAATAGTAAGGCACATAACCAGGGATTCTAAAGGCAACATAAAAACTAAAAAGGTTGAAATCCAGGAAAACGACAAAGAATACCAGGTTCAGAGCCATACCGATGCCAACCAGGAAATACAGCGCATTATCGGCCTTCCCCAAACGGACAAAAAGGAAAATCCATTATGGAATTACAGCTTTTATCTCAAGCAGGAACATCTGAGAGACGTGCTTGACAATTCCAAGAAAGAACAGGAAGAGCGCATAAAAATAATCATGAAGGCGCTGGGTGTAGATAAATACCAGAACGCACGTAACAACGCAGAGGTTCTTAAAAAGGAGATCAAGTATCAAAAAGACCTGTTATCCAGGAGCATTCCTCCTGAAAGCGAGATACAGAACAAAGAAAACCTGTTGGATCAATATAGCAATGACCTCAAGAACATAGGCAGAATGCTGATAGAGAAAGAAAGTTATAAAACGGAGATTGAAAAGCAAAAAAAAGAAATGGAAGGCAGATACACTGAAAAAGAAAAGAAAAAATCAGAGTATGAAGCCAATGAAAAAAACATAGGTAAAGCACTCGATAAAACAAAGCTTGAAATCGATAGATTTTCCAGGGATATTGATAGCAAGGAAAATAAATTAAAAGAAATGAAAAAAACCATACCAGAAGAAAATATCAACATTGATGTTCCTTTTACTGAGGCTTTTCTCAAAGAAAAAAAGAAAGAACTTACATCTTACAAAAGTGAGTATACAGGAACAAAAGCGAAATTGGAAAGCATTGTAAAAGATATCGAGGAATCAAAACTACAGCTCAAACCCATGAGGGATATCAATGTGATCAACGATGCTATCGAGAGCGCAAAAAACAAAGAAAATGAACTCAGAGACAAAATCTCTCAGAACGAAAGTAAAATCAGGGAAAGGGAATTATTGATAAAAAACAAAATATGCCCTACGTGCAAAAGGCTCGTAGTGGGAGAATTCCTGGAATTAACAGAGAATGAGATCCAAAATTTAAAAGAGGAAGATGCAAAGCTTGCAATGGAGCTCAGGGAAATAAAGCCACGGCTTAAGGAACTTGAGAAGGAGAAAGAGGAATCTATTAAATTGATGGATATAAAGAAAAATATAGAAAAGAAGGAAAAAAACAAAAAAGAACTTGAAAACAATTTGGAAAGGCTAAACCAAAAAATACAGGAAATATCGAAATCAATGAATATAAAAGGGGGAATCGAAGAAGCTGAAAAGGCAATAGAGTCGTACCTAGAATTGCTAACCAAGAAAGAATTGATCATATCGTATAACAATCTCAAAAAAGATATTGAAAATGAAAAAACTGCACTGGAAGAAAAAAAGAAGGAAATAAATCAGCTGGAAAACGAATTGAAGGAATTAAAAACCGAATTAGCAATAATAGCCGGAGAAGTTTCAAAGGCACGGGCTGAGAAAGATGCCCTGGAAAAAAAGTATAAAGAAGTTGAAAAAGACCTAAACGACCTGAAAGCACAGAAAATCTCCAAGGAAAATGAGATCGATAAAATAAAAACTGAATTAAATAAGATCGGAGAAGCAAAAAAGGAAATTGAAAAATATAAGAATCATTACAAATGGTTAGACGAAGTTTTCCAGCCCATTGTTAAAAACATAGAAAGCAACATCCGTCAGAGCATATACGGATTGTTTTCAGAAAGTTTCGAAAAATATGTTAACATACTACTCAAAGATATCCCCTTCAAATATGAAATCGATAACGAAACCTACGGTATCAATCTGACATACGGCAACAGTAAAGGTAGTCTGGATACAGGACCGAGTGGAGGCGAGCGGAGTTCTTTGGCCCTTGCCTACAGGTTTGCTCTCAACGAAGTAGCCAGGCAATACCATGAAATCTCGGGGTTCATCATACTGGATGAACCTACAGAAGGTTTTTCAGAAGAGCAATTGAGAAGGTTCAACGACCTTATTGAAAACGTAACAGCAAAGCAGAAGCTTATCATAACGCATAACAACAATCTGAAAGGGATAGGAAACCAAATAATCGAATTGACCAAAGAAAGCAATATAACCTCTGTTTCTAACCCTTCGTTTGAATAATTATAATGGATAAAATTATATTGTAAATTGTTTTGGTATTATTCATGGAAGACCTAAACGAAATAATGAAGCAAAAACGCACTAAAATGAATTTTTGGATATCAAAAGGAATAAACCCCTTTGCTTACTCGTGCAAAACGACAGGAAGCACTAAAGAAGTCATAGCAAGATTCCTTCAGGGTAATAAAGAGGTTGAGAAAATCGCAGGTAGGATCCTAGCAATAAGGGACCATGGCAAAAGCATTTTTGTGGACGTAAAGGACTGGGAAGGAAGTATGCAGGTTTACGGGAAACAGGACCATTTACTGGAACAGTTCGAGCTTTTCAAAAACCTCGAAGTGGGGGATATATGCTCTTTCCAGGGGTCTTTATTTACTACGAAAAAGGGCGAACATACGATGCTCGTTGACTCCTTCGAATTACTGTCCAAATCGTTAAGGCCATTGCCTGAGAAATACCACGGTCTTAAGGATACAGAAGTAAGATACAGGAAAAGGTACCTGGATCTGATCATGAATCCCGCTGCAAAAGAAATATTTGAAAAACGCATAAAAATCATAAAAGAAATAAGGAACTACCTGGATTCTAGGGGTTTCCTGGAAGTGGAAACGCTCATACTGGAAAGTGTAGCGAGCGGTGCAGCGGCAAAGCCTTTCATAACGTATTCCAATGCACTCAAGCAAAATCTTTACCTTCACATAGCTCTTGAACTCAGCTTAAAAAGGTTGATCATAGGTGGCATGCCCAAGGTATACGAAATAAACAAAGTTTTCAGGAATGAGGATATTGATACAAGGCACAACCCGGAATTTACACTTTTGGAAGCTTATGAGGCTTACACAGATTACAATGGCATGATGGAACTGTGCCAGGGATTATTTTCACATGTGCTTCAATCCCTCGGATACGGCAACAAAATCACATACCAGGGTAAAGAAATAGATTTTACAACTCCATGGAAAAAAATCCCAATGCTGGATGCCATAAAGGAATACGCAGGTATCGAGGTTGAATATAAAGAATCTGAAAGGGAAAAAATTGAGAATTACCTCAAAGAGGATAAAGTACAGTATAAGCCACATGCAACCATAGGGGAATTGATCCAGCATTTATTCGATTCCAGAGTTGAATCCCAGATAGTCAATCCAACCTTCATAATTGATTATCCTGAGGATATATCCCCCTTAACCAAAAAACATCGTTCAAAGCCCGGCATGGTAGAAAGGTTTGAACTCATGATCAACGGTATGGAATTTGCCAACGCTTACTCTGAGTTGACCGACCCCATTGACCAGAAAGAAAGGTTCCTGAACCAGATAAAGTACAAAAATGAAGGCGCTGAAGAAACATACGAGATTGATAACGAGTTCGTTGAGGCAATGGAATATGGCATGCCCCCCACAGGAGGAATAGGAATAGGGATAGACAGGCTAGTAATGCTTCTTGTGGACAGTGCATCCATAAAAGAGGTCATTCTCTTTCCACAGATGAAAGATACAGAATCAACATCTCAAAAATAATTTTTTTATTTATTGAGCTATTTAAATATGCGTCGCAGAGAAAATTTCATAGATATAGAATGCGAAGCAAAATAAAGAGTTATAAAATATAATATATACTTTTATGAATATTAATGAATATTATTTATAAAATTTATACAATTTGAGCTAAAGTAGAAAATAATGTGGGTTTACATCAAAATCAAGTGTTTTAAGTAACATTACCTATCTGTTATTATGGTTTGATTCTTTCATGACGAAATATTCTGT
>JBMFVL010000035.1:0-14430 GCA_049966015.1 Thermoplasmata archaeon
CAACGGTGTAAGAATAAGTGCCGTTAGGTTCGTTAAAGGTTATAGTAGTGGAAGAAGAACTATAAGACGAACCTCCCGTAATGTTCACATACCACGTAGACCCTGAAGGTAAACCAGACTCTGTGAAGGTAATGGAATAAACTTTATTCACGGTTATACTTGCTGTATTTGACGTAGCCTTTTGAGGAGCAGGTTTACTTGAGTCTGTAACAACAACATAAAAATTCCATGTGCCAGTAACAGTGCTAGTGGTTGTTGTGAAAGTATAAGAAGATGAGGTAGCCCCGGTTATAGCGGTGTAAGTTGTAGCCCCAGGTGATTCTTCATACCACTGATAATAATATGGTGATGTACCACCACTAACTGTAGCTGTTAATGTAATGCTCTGCCCCTGGTATATTGATCCTGAATTAGGGGATACACTTACACTTAATGGGGCTTTTACATTAATTATTATAGGTGTTAAATTTGTTAAGTTCCCATAAGTATTACTTTGTTTATTGTAGTTTGTTCCTATAACATCCAAAGTATATGTTCCAGGGGTAGTAGTTGTAGATGTAAAGATAGATAAGGTAGATACACCTGCACTTTTATTGTTTGGAGTTGGGTCTACTATATTCTGGCTAAAACTATAGGTAATGCCAGAAGGAACACCTGCAACAGTAAGATATACCGAACTATTATACAACGTGGGATAATTTACATAAATTGTAGATTGTGCAGAATTACCCGCCACAACTGTTATTTGGTTGGGGTTTGCACTCATCCAAAATTTCAAAGCCATGGTAAAATTCCATGCATTAATCGATCCCCATCCTGAACCAAAATCCCATCCTACTTTTGCAGGGTTATGGTAATTCACAGGGTTCGTCGTTACATCATAAAAAGGAGGGCTAGAATATTTTGTATTGTTTGGACCTAATTGATATATCAAAGGGTCTAAAAATCCCAAACCACTTTGTTCTTTATATGCACCTATTCCAAGGTATGAATCTATTTCTGCTATAATCCCTGCGGTTGTAGGGCATGCTACACTTGTTCCACCTATACTCCAGAAATAACCATTATAATTACCCGTATTAGGTTTAGATGCTAAATATATCAATGTATTGTTTGCAATAGCCGAAACATCAGCTATGTTCCTATATGTACTACTTCCTCCATTGTTAATTACTGCCTTTATGTTTTGCCATGTTGGTATTGAATATACACTGCTTACCCCACTAGTTGTACCCCAATGATATTTGTTTTTTCTTACACCACTTGTATTACCGTTATCGTACCATACAGTCTGATAAGATAGTGGATTTATGGTATTTGTTCCAGTTCCATCAATGCTGGGCTTCCCATTTAAGCCAATTGTAAGTCCACCTACTGCAATTACTCCATAGGTATTATATGCAATATCTGCAGGCCAGCTTTGTTTAGAGGTATTCCCATTATCGCCAGAGGATGCCAAAACTGTAACCCCTCGTGCATTTAGTTGTTGTATATCGCTATTCAATGTTGCATCAGTAGTTTCAGTACCACCCCATGAATTGCTCACTACCGTTAAGTTGTTCAGTGTAAGAGCCATATTATATTCATTGTCAGGAAAACCAGTCTGGCTAGATGGAGCATATATATTTACTACACTAGCTCCAGGCGCCAATTCCCCTGCCATTTCTAAATCCAACGTATTTTCGAAATTTGCTCCGGTGGTATCATTAACTGCGCTATATCCTGGAGGAACGGTTCCAGTATCTCCCCATCCCCATACATGGGACAATCCACCAGCTTGTTGCTCCCATAACGGCAAGGTTTTTTTATAGTATTGCGTTACGTTTACTGGGTTAAAAGGAGCTACTTCTTGTCCTGCACTATTTTTACCTTCCCATAATATAGTTGCGATTGTTCTTCCATTTGCAAAAATATGTGTAGTGGATGGACTAGCAATTGCAGAATTATTGTATAATTCAATTACGTCATAAGCTTTCTGTAAATCTGATGCATATACATAAGGCACATCTCCATTAGCTTTAAAAAAAGGGTTGTTGGCTTTCTTTATTGATGAAATATCTATATGGTATATAGTAGCATTGCTAGCGCCATCTATTCCTTTTATATAATAAGCATATTCTTTCGGCAAACTCATTTGTCCTAGAGGTGCATAGAAAATATGATGTAAATTGGGATTGTTCGTTTCAAACAGTCCTATTTTTACATTGAACACACGTTCAATTGAACTTGCATTGGATAATACAGATATTGATACCCTGTCTGGCCAGGTATGTTGAATTGAAATTCCATTGCTTTTTAAGTAACTTACTAAGCTGTTATATGTTGTTATACTAGGTGAATAATTTTGTATGAATTCCTGGCTTGTTAAGTAATGCTCGAACAAAGGTGAATCGGGGTTCTGCAAATCAGCTAAGAATTGATTTAGTTTATTTTCATTTCTGTATTTTAATACTATGGAAACAAATATTGGTGTATTTGGATTAACATAACCAATCTGCTTAGCACCTACCAAAATAGAAGGGTTGTAAGAGTTGGGTATATTTACTAATGTTGTTCTGTTTGATGATGCTGATGAATTTATTGAAAAGAAATTGCTTGATATTAAAAAAAACATTAGCAATAGTGTTATAACGTATAAACCACATGTTGATTTTTTATCATAAATGCCTTTAAAGAATCTATTTTTATGCACACTATATAAACTATCATTATCCATAATATTTCCTCTTCTTATCCCTCTATTATATTATCTATTTTGATAATATTTAAACATTTTTTATATGCATATTATATTAATGTCTTATGGATAATAATGCATATGGTTATACTACATATATATACAGTATAGTGTTGCATGAATTAAATATAAAATGTATTTTAATAAAATTGAAATATTGTAAATAAATATTGTATACTTTTGCTTTTTTGTGATTATTCATAAAACTGTAATATTTACTGACCTTATCCCAAATTTTTAGGGAATACTATTTATTCCTAATTTTTTATCTGACCTGAGTTTGGACATATGGGTCTACAATCCCTAGTAAATTATTCGTGAGATCCGGTAGTATCACCTGAAAATAAATCATCAGCTCTTAGGTATGAAACGCTCCAGATTCAGTGCTTTTACTATAGCCATATATTCTTTGCCAGTTTATTCTGACTTGAATTTTATCTCCCTTGCATTACCATGAAACATTATGAGACACGACAATCCATATCCTCGATAACTGTGTAATTGGCCAGTCTATTGGCACCCGCTCCACTGTAGCTTTCTCTACCTTTACTTTATTCATATATTGTGGGTATATGGGTATCGGTTACAGCCATTGCTAGGTTAATAAGTTTAGCATGCATGTTATGGTCATTTGTGTGACATATGGGTTCGGAAGAATTTTATCTGGATCATCATGAGGTTGTTGTTCTGTACTGAAGTTAGTTGTGTCAAAGAACTCTGTAGAAGGGCTATGATCATGTTCGATCAATCTCTGGGATATCCTTAACAATATGCTGTTTACAGTAGACAGTGTTAATATGTCCTTGATTTTCCAGTAACTCTGTGCAGATGGAATACGTTCCATAAGTAATGGAAGTATAGAATGTTCTGACCATTCTTTCATCGCATTCTTCGATAAAGGTTCTTCAGAACGTCCACACAGGTATGCTCTAGTAGACTTCGCCTTTGCTATACTCCCTGTAACATCATTCACAATGTCCATGAAATGTATCTCACGATCTACCATCCGTCATAGTATCCGTGGTACCGGCTAGAAGTGAGATAAATTAAAATCGTCAGGTACGCCTTTCATATGCATAACAAGTTTCAGTATATCCTTCCATCTGGAGATGTAGATGTTCATAACATTCTTTTTCTTGCTATTTATCTTAGCAGTTTTTCTAAGATGGTAGTCAGTGCTACCATTAGGGATTTTCTTGTCCAGATGAAACTCATGTATAAGATATAGTGGATAGTAATACCACAAAAATTTCTAGTAAAATTGGATATATGTCCAAAGTTATATCATAAAAATAACCAAAAATGAAAAATATAAAAGGTTTTAAAATAGGTTTGGTTTAACTAGTTTATGCTTCTACTGTCATCATCACACTAAATGTTGTCTTTGTTAGAGTTACACTAGTTGGTATTACTACTATAAATGAAATGTACAAAACTGTACTAGGTGCTGAACCTGTTGTAGGCGGAGCTAAGGTTTCAAATTCAAGATTATTAACCAGTTTATAGTTTGTAGGAAGTGATACGCCACTTGAAAGTGTAGTAATTAGGGAGTTTCCAGTAATATTCAATATCATCACATTTATAAGACTGCTAGGTGTGGTTGTACCTGGTAAATTATTTCCTGAAACAAGAGTCAATGATGGCAAGAACACCGCCCACGAAGGACTATCCGCTATTATGGTATTTGTCAAAGATGGTGGAGTCGTCGCAGTGGCGTTATAAGCAGCTATCATGTATATAAAAACCCCTGAAGGAATATTACTACCACTTACATTGAAAGATACTGTCCATGTATTAGTTATTTTATATCCACTAGCCTGTTCTACCTGAATCTGATCCAACAGATACGTGCCATATGACCCCTGAACCCCTCCCAGGCTTATCGTAATCTCTGTACTATGACTATTTAGTGTAGTTGTCGAAAACCCAAGCTTATTTGCTACACCATAATTAGGACCAGGTGTAAATATAACCGGAGATGTAGCTGCATACACACTGCCGTTAATCTGGTAGGTTATGATTACACTTGCTACTACAGTTGCAGGAAGCACAATTGCCAAGATGACTGTCGCCAAACTTAACCATTTCTTTTTACCATATCCAAAAATCTTATTATTCATTTTTACACCTCATTTTTATCAAATTTGATAATCTTATATTATTAAGTGAAATATCTAATATATATAGTTTTGTTATTTGTATCTGGTTTGTTTTATAATAATCTGTGTTATATCTATTTATAATCATCAGATTGGAGCAACATTAGAAGTTATTCAATTTCAAGAAGAACTTAAACTTCGTGGATATAATCTCTCCCATGGCAGATTCTTCATGAAATGTTTTTAGCATGACTCACTTTTACTGGATTTTATGATATGCTAGCAACAATATATCCCTATCAGCTGCATATTACACAACAACATTTTCATTGCCGGACCATATTCTTTACATAATGGTCTTCCTGTCAGAAGGATTAGTTCAACACTGTAGGTTAAATGGATGGTTATTGAAATCAACTATATAACCTTTTTAAGGTAGGTGTGTTCCAGGAAAATGTCAATGTATTCTTTTATGATCTCCTTTTCGAACAGATACGCCAAAGAGAAGTATATTAAAATGCCCAGCCCAACTTCAAATGCCAGAGAGGTATAACTGGGATGCAATTCCAGAGAAGCATAATAAACAGCAAGGCCCATGGCAAGAGAAAACAAAACTGGCTTGTAGATCCATTTAATTATATCCACTGGGCTTATTCCCAGAAGCTTTTCTTCGTAGTAGTAATATAAAACAAAAACCACTGAGAAAACTGTTATGATGCCTATTTCTACTCCTCCGAGACCGTAGTGCATAGCCATGATAGGCATGACAGTTGAAAAAAGGGCAAAGGTTATTAAATTTATTTTGGTTATTATATCTGCTCTACCTATTGATAATATAACTGTATTCAAGGGATTGACGAAGATCTGCATTATTGAGTATATGACCAGAACTCTGAACAAAACCAGTATTGGAAGCCATTTATTAGTTCCACCGGAAAGAACAACCACAATGAAAGGGTATGAAATGGCCATAAGACCAACCATTGCAGGAACAACAGCGTAGGCAACAAGTTTCATAACCTGGTAAAAACTATCGTTGATTTTTTTGTGGTTGTCCTGGTGTTTCGAATACGTAGGGAAAAGCACGCTATGCAGTATCGGTGCTATAACGCTCGTTGCGAATAATGCCCATGTAGAGGCAACGTTATAATACCCGAGTGCTATAATCCCCACGAAAACAAGTATAGATAGTGTTATGGACAAGGTTGAAAAATACCATAACAGGTTAGATATAAAGGTATATACCGCAAACTTTAGTTGCTTGACGATATCTGAAAAATAAAATGCTAGCTTGAAATCCCACTTATAAAAGGCGCTGTATCCAATGCTTATACCCACTGAGGAAACAAGCATGCCGAATATGATCGAATAATAACCCAGATGCATGAATGCCAGTGAAACTGCAACGATCGAATAAAGCAAAGAGCCTATTATCTGTATAATCCCTATAATATTGAACTTCAATTTCCTGGTAAGCATGATATTCGGGATGTAGTTCCATGCCGCGAAAATGAACTGGAAAGATAGTATCTGTATGAGCATGAACAGCTTAGGTATCCCCAGAAGTTTTGCAATCCACGGCGCCAAAATGAAAACCATCAAAAACATAGAAACGGATATGGCGAACCTCAGCGTAAATAAGCTGTACAGCCTTTTATCCGTTAGCTTTTTTATCTGCACACCGGCTGAAAAAAGCCCGAAATCATTCAGGTTGCTTGTCAGGTTTATTACAATCATTATCGTGGTAACAACACCGAAATCATAGGGGAATAGTAACCTTGCCAGAAATATGCTTGTTATAACATTCGCCAAAATGGTAACGATCTTAACACTTCCCATTATACTGAGGTTCTTTGCAGTGGAGTTAGACATATTTACAATGCATAAAAACGTATCGTTTTATAATCTTTTGTTATGATACTATAAATGTTTATAACAATCCATTTGAGGGCTCCGTGCCTTACATGTAATATATCAATTAGCCAAAAACAATTCTTATATGGAAAGCCCATCTCCTATCGTTATTATATCCCAAATAAGGAATATTCGCTTTGGACTTATGTAGATGAGCAACAATTTAGAGCACAATTAAGGTGCATTTTTCCAGGGTTAAAACTCCTTATTCAAAAAATTCAATATTTCTCCAGAATCAAACCATATATGTTCTTGGATGGTGAATAAGGATGAACCACATGGCTTTCAAGAATAGAAAAGGAATATTCCGTTTCAATAGATTTTTTAACTTCTTCCAAATGCTCTTCCGTAGAAAGTATATAGAAATGAACCTGTGATGATTTCCTTGAATGTTTATTAACAAGAGGCAAAAACTGAATGGCCATCGTAGGGTTATTCATGATGTATCTATCCCCCGGTTCTATAAATGACATTGCTTCATTGGCATCCATGGGTATAGGATATACAGGAACATCTATTTTGTTTATCTTCATATTCTCCATCAAGTATTTTATGGCAATCTGGTTTATGTCTATGGCATAGATCTTTTTTACCTTTTTGAACTTGGCAATCAATATGGTAAAAGGCCCTATGCCAGAAAACATGTCGATGATGATTTCATTATCCTTTACTCGGTTCATGACCCTCATGCGTTCCTGGCTAAGCCTGGGGGAAAAATAACATTTGCTAATATCCATTTTAAGAGTTATTCCATTTTCCCTGTGTAATGTTTCACCTGTGTAATCCTCACCGATAAATTTCAGACTTCTAGTACGGTATTCCCCCTTGACCCCTTCATCTATTGCGACATGCTTTACAGCATGGACCTTTTCCATAATGCTTTTTTTGATTTCTTCTGCGTAATGATATTGTCCTTTATCAAGTTTTATAATTGCAATATCCCCAACAATATCAAAGGAATGGGGAATGTTTTTTTTAACGTTCTCTGGAAGGTTAAGCCAGTCATGGAAAGTGCCTTTATATTTTGTGTTTTGGTCAACGTCGAAAAAAAGGGTTTCGAATTTTTCAAAAGATCCCTTAACAGGAAAATATACATATTCAACATCCTTTTTGACAGGATATGGCTCAAGCAAGCCTATACTCTTGATCTTAGCCAATATATCATTGGCATGGATCTTCGGAACTTTTATGTACAAAACACGCATTGGAATAACCATTACTTTTATGCTATATTACTTTTTTATTTCTTTTTTCTTGGAAGGGCAATCAGGGTTGATGCACGTTTCCCACGACGAACCTGTGCCTTTAATGATCTTGATCATGGGTGCACCACATACAGGGCAGGAATTACCAGTGAATTTTATTGAATTGTTCTGGGGTAGAGGATATACAACCTTGCAATTGGGGTACGACATACATCCTACAAATTTTTTTCCATTGGAGGAATGCCTCACCACAAGGTCGTTTCCACATGAAGGACATTTGCCAACAATGGCTATTTTCATTTTGCTGTTTTCGCATGAATTGTTCAAGCAAAGCAGCTGCGCTTTCTTGTCAACGTAAAGTGTTATCATGGCGCTTCCGCACAATTCACATTTTTCTTCGCTCGGCTTTATAGTCCCGGTTTGAGGCAAGGAATGGGTATACCTGCATTGAGGATAATTGGAGCATGCAAGGAATCTCTGCTTTTTGTTGCTGTATCGGATAACAAGTTCACCTTTGCACAAAGGGCAAAGCCCCAAATGGTGCTGTGTAGTCAAAGCGCTGTTGAGGTCATTGGCAATATCCTTCCTGTTTTGAATAAGCACGTTTAATATTGTCAGCAAATCCTTCCTTGACTCGGCTATTACCTCTTCCTTGTCCTTTCCCTTTTCCTCTATTTTGTTCATTTCATCTTCCAGATGGGAGGTCATATCTGGCAATGTTACAATCGTTGCATGCTTTTCCAGGGAATCAATAACAGCGATACCTGTCAGGCTAGGAACCATTCTCGGGTATTCGATATACTTGCGTTCAAAAAGTTTGTCAATGATTTCATGCCTTGTACTCTTGGTTCCTAATCCCAATTTTTCCATTTCGGTTATGAGAGAGGCCTGTGTATACATGGAAGGTGCCTTAGTCATTTCCTTTCTGGTATTGTATTCAACAATTTCAACAACATCCCCCTGTTCAAGAATGGGTATATCGTTCTTCTTCATCTGATAATATGTATATATCTCGTACCACCCAGGTTCAATGGTATCGAATTTCCTGAAGTTGAAGGGTTCTGATTTGACTTCAATGGTAATCTCCCCTTTCTTTATTTTGGCAGGCCTGTATAAAGTTGCTAAAAACCTTCTCATGACAAGTTCGTAAATTTTCCATGCATCGGGGGATACATCCTTTTTGGTGCATTTATCTACGGGATATATCGGAGGATGGTCCGTTGCATGCACTTTCCCCCTTGTTGGAGATATAACAGAAAGGTCTCTGACAAGCTTGATCTCTTTTTCAAAATATCCGCTTTCTATTTTATTAAGCAAATTTCTGAAATTGATTTTAGGATAAACTGTGTTATCGGTTCTTGGATAGCTGATGTACCCTGATGTATAAAGGGACTCGGCTATTTTCATTGCTTTGCCTGCGGAAAAGCCAATCCGGGTTGCATCAACGAGAAAAGCAGTGGTATTGAAAGGAGCCGGTGGATATTCTAGATATTCTTCGTATAGGGAATTCTTCACTATCCCTTTCTTTTCATGGGAAATGTTTCCAATAATCCTATTGGTCTCCTCCTCTTTTTTGAATGGTGCACTGGCATGGGTTGCTGTATACACTTTACCTTCATGCTTGAAATTTATGTCGATGTACCACAAAGGTTCAGGAACGAAATTTTGTATAAGCTTGTACCTGTTGACGATCAATGCCAATGTAGGCCCCTGAACCCTGCCTATAGATAAAATGCTCTTGCTATTCCTGTGCGTTATCAACGAAAGATACCTGGTAAGGGTTGCACCCCACACAAGGTCAACAATCTGCCTGGTTTCTGCAGCATTAGCTAGATTCCAATTTATGCCTATGAGATGGGAAAAGGAGGCCATTACCTCTTCACGGGTTAAAGAACTGAATTTGGCACGTTTTATTTCAGCATTGCCTTTAATAAATGGCAAAACCTCGGTGCCTATAAGTTCCCCTTCCCGATCGTAATCGGTTGCAATGACAACATAGTCCGATGAGCTTCCAATATCTGCAATAAGGTTTTTCAGCATGGAATCTTCGAACTTCTTTATGATCTCTGCATGGACAAGTTCTACTAGCTTTTCAAGTTCCCATTTATGATGCTTCTCCTCAAAATCTATTTTGATCACATGACCGTGAAGGCCCACTACTGTGTAAAAATTGCCCTTCTCAAAAGTAAAATAAGAAATCTTGCCATGCTTCACCCTTTTGAAAGAACCGTTGGATAGTATCGTGCTTATTTTTACAGCGACATCATATTTTTCTGTTATAATCAGTATTCTCTTGCCTTTCAAACTAAAAACATCCGTTACACTTTCATTTTCAATCATGTTATTCCTAAATTGCCATTTTTCCAAAGGAGCAATAGATTATGAATATTCCTTATTTGGTTTAAAAAACTTTCTAGGTTAAGCTACTTAACCAAGGTATTGCCTCTTTGATAAAAGAAGGCCCGTGATGGGCCAAAAAATCATATTTGCCAGGGGTAATGAATATAGCATCATCTCTGTACGCTTTGCTGCCATCCAATCCCCGCTCTGCAAAGAGTTTTTTAACCTCTTCCTGCGTGGGTTCTTTCCCCCATAAATGTTCATATATTATTATATCCGGGTCTTGACCCTTTACATACTGGTAATCCGGTGTTATCCAGCTTAAAGGTTCGTTTCCATATATGTTTTTAAAACCCACCAAATTCAGTGCATGGGTAATATAGCTAAAAGCCCCGAAAGTAACGGGTCCTCCCAAACTAAACTCTACATAAACCTTCTTGCTGGTCTGTGTACAACAATATTTTTCTAAAATTTTAAGCAATTCTTTTTCTATTTCCATTGCCTTATCCTGGTGCTGTATTACCAGGGAAACAGAATGTAGCAAATCAATTATCCCATATACAGACAAAGGCAATGGCAAAGGGAAAAGGTTGTATTGACTGTATCCTTCAAGGAACCTGCGCTGGTATCCGGTAATAACAAATATCAAATCGGGATTCAAATCTTTTAACATCTCCTCTTTTATATGGCTATAATTACCTACAACAGGTATGTTCTTAGTATCGGATGGTCTTTTGCAAAAGGAAGAAACGCCTACAACAGCTTTGCCATACCCTAGACTAAAAAGCATTTCAGTAATGGAAGGAGATAATGAAACGATCCTCTGAGGAGGCTTGTCAAGTTCGAAAGTTCTTCCCAGTATTTCATTAAATATCTTGTAAATATGAAATCACCAAAATGTAAATACCAACGCAAAGCATGAATTTTTCTAAAAATTTTCCATTTCAAAATAGTAAATAGGTTCAAACCAGAGCAGGGTAGCTGATTTCCCCTACACGCTTTTGGTCGCCTGGATCGTAATTGATTCCCGTCAGCAATCCAAAGATCTTTATTCCTCCTCTGAATTCAGAATCTGCCCGTAATCCGATGTATATTTCCGGTGGATATGGGTCTGAAGAGTCAAAGAATTCTTGATAGATGATAGTCCTGAGCTTGTTCACTTCCGCCATGCTAACATCATTGCCTATGGTCATCTGTATCAAAGCTCCCCTGGCAGTTACTGTACTCGGTTCCATGTTGGAATACTTCGGTGCTTCTATAACTACACGTTCTAAGACATCCCTTGAGCCTTCCCCCTTGATCACAATGGATTTACCATCTATATTGGCAACGGCTTTTAAATCATTAACTGAAATCTGTATATCTGAAGGAGTTGAAAAAGTTTCGATGAAATCGCTGATGGTGCTCTGAATCTTTGTCAATATGATCATGTTCATGTCCCGGAGGGTTAGGCTTGAATGCTGCAATGACATTTTGAGCATATCCTGTTCCAGTACAATCTTGCTGTATCTGTGCACCAACTCCAATTGCTTTTTAGGAACCTCTCTTATATTGAAGTCCAATGGCTTTACCACTACAGGTATGAGCACTGCCCTCGAATCTTTGCAAACCTTCAGAAGTTCCTCTGCCAAATGAGTTTCTGTCAATGTCCCGCCAAGATACATAACCAAAAAGATAATGTCAACATTGCTTGTTATATCAACGAAGTTCCTTTTTATGACACCTGAATTCAGCAAAACATTGAACTTTTCATTGCTTATATCTATCCTGCCATCTATGTTTGCGTAATCCGATGATTTTGCGCCTATTTCAGAATCCAGTATTATCCTTTTATCCAGATTGTTAAAAGACTCTATCTGCGCATCCCTGTTTATACCTATCCTCTTTATGTATTTTATTTCCACTGAAAATCCTTCTTTGGATTGTTTGATAATGTAATGATTACTCCTGTCAACGATAGATATAACCCCTCCAATTATTTCAACGGTTGAATTGGCACCCAGGTAATATCCATTCTTTTTGAACAGGTTGTACAGTTCCTGTGTAACCATGCCATTATCTATGTAATCTTTCACATTGCCATCAACTGAAAACAGCGGTTTAGTTGTGTCAGGAAGTCCTATTGCATTTACCACCTTGCAACCTTCCATACCTACACCAATTAAATTGATTTTAGGTGTGTAGTTGCCAATATCATTTCCATTTTTATTATCCCATATCATTTATCCCATCCCCTTTATCCCTTAACAGGTTGATTTCTTAATAGGTTCAGATATACAGTTGTAAAACTCATTTCTTCTCTTCTGAGATCACCTCCTTGTAATCTTCCAGCCTTTTATTGACTGCAAACTGAATGAAACTATCAATACTGCTGTATTCCCCTGCCTTTATAAGCTTCTCAATATCTTCGTAACGTTTTTTAGGTATATTTATGGTAAGCCTTACTACACCTTCCTCTTCTTTTGTGCTCTGTATTAAATTTTCTATGGCGGTTCTAATGGCTTCAGACATCGTTTTAAAGTATATTTTCCCTTCTTTATCAGGAATTCCAATGAGTTTACTCAAATCCTCCAATAAGTAAGCGGGGACACGTACAGTTACACGGTTATCTGTTTTGGTGACATCTTTGCTGTCCTCACTAGTTTTTTGAATTTCACCCTTGTTTTCATCAGTCATAAACTTACCTCAAAGCAAATTACTCTTATTATTATAAATGTAAGGTAGTATTATATAAAATTTTCATACAAAATTATGACGAAAATGGTGTTGCGTGTTCATAATCTATGACATTGCAACAATTATAAAAAACAAATGATTGGACGTTTGTAGAACGATAATGCACACAAGCATTGCAAATGATATTTCCATCAAAAATAGGCATAAAAGGTTAAGAGGGTATGTCCTTTATACCACCCTGGGTTATCATGTAAGCACATTCATCTTCCGGCAAATCAGGAGAGTCCGTAAGCTTTGCAATCCTTTTGTCTCCCTTGCCCTTCCTCAAATATACTATATATGTTGCACTATGGGATACAATGTTGCCACCTATGGGTTTGGTCAATTCCCCTCCTCCGAACAATACGTCTGGTCTTGCAGTAACCTGATTGGTGCATACAATGGCTGCATTGAACACATCAGCGAAGCGCAGAAGGTCATGCATATGCCTGTTAAGTTGTTGTTGCCTATCTGCAAGCATCCCCCTTCCAACATACTCAGACCTGAAATAAGCGGTCAATGAATCAACAACAAGAAGCTTTATAGGGTGATTTTTTGCAATTTCTTTGGCTTTTTCTATCAAAAGCATCTGGTAATTGGAATTGTACGCCCTTGCGTAATGGATCCTGTTCATTACTTTTTCAGGATCCAGTTTGAGTTGTTCTGCCATATCATGGATCCTCTCAGGTCTGAAAGTATTTTCTGTATCAATGAATATTGCCTCCCCTTCCAATCCTCCCTGGTCTTTGGGCAACTGAACATTAACGCAAAGCTGATGGCTAATCTGCGTTTTTCCTGTTCCGAATTCCCCATAAAATTCCGTTATTGCACCGGTCTGCACACCTCCCCCCAAAAGGCCATCCAGAGCAGAGCTTCCTGTTGAAATTCTCTCCAGTTTTTTCCTCTGCTCGTAAACTTCTTTGGCAGAAACGAAACTTCCTATTTCCGCAAGGTCTTTGGCAGCGGCTATAATCCTTGCAGCAACCTGAACACCAACTTCAGCGATTGTAGAAAGCTCCTGGGGTGTAGCAGTAGCGATTTCCATGATATCAGTATATCCCGCTTCCCTCAATTTTTCTGCAATGCTTGGACCTACACCTGGCAAATCCTCCAAATCTTTTTCAACCATATTATTCACACCTATCCCATTTTCTTTTAGAATAAAATATTTTTCTATATTAATAGGCATGATATCATCCTAAAATCAGAGACAAATTTATAGAGAAGTTAGGGGTTTGGGGGAAGCAGTAAAACTCCGACCTTTATGGTGGAGATACACGGACTTCCCCCAACAAAAAGATTTATTAATGATTTTTCCATACTGATAAATAATGTTCAGAACAATTAAACTGAAGCTTCCTTACGACAAATCGATCATTGAAACGGCAAAACAGTTCAAAGAAGCCACACAGATCGTTCT
>JBMFVL010000036.1:0-13570 GCA_049966015.1 Thermoplasmata archaeon
ACCTGCGCTGTTGTATACATATAAACTACCATGGGATATGATGGGGCTTGTATATATTGGTGCACCTGTGTTGTAATACCATAATTTCTGGAAATTTGTAGTATTTAAGGCGTATATGAAATTCCCTGCTACTACGTAAATTATTCCATTGGAAATAATGGGATTTGCATATATTTTATTTGTACCGAAGCTAAAAGAGGCTTGTGGGGCACCTACCGCACCACCTGCTATTATTTTGCTATAACTGTAGTTGAGAATATATGTATTACCGTTAGTAGTACCAGCACCAAGACCATTTCCATTATTTACACTAATAAAAAACACTCCGTTGTAATACAGGGGTGTTGTATATATCAAATTTTGAGTAGGATACCCACCAGCAGGACCATTATCTGGAAATAAGGTAGCTGTTGTGGTAGGGCTACCGCCGTTAACATTTGTTACTGGAGAATAATAGTCAATATACCAGTTGGGGCCTGTATTACCTGCACCACCATATCCTGCGTAAGTAAAAAATCCTTGTTCAGTTCCCTTATAGTTGATAATTACCGGGGAACTCCATGAATAAACCGTACCTTTATTTGTTGGTCGATTTGCACCACTATAAGTTCCATCAGAATTAAATACAAATTGTACCTCGTATTTATCTTTGGTACTAGAGGTTGTTCTTGTTTCATAAAGATTGAATGTAGTACCATCATTGGACATTCCACCGTACACTGGATATGAATGTGTACCAGATATACCTTTATAAAATACACCTAAGGATGTAATGCTGAATGATAGTGCTTGTTCATTGTTTGCTGAATATTCCCATACATTGATAAAAGAAAAATATCCAGAGGACGATTCTGCTAAAATGGGAGAACCCGCTACAAAATTGGGATTACCTACCACTTTATATACAGTTACATAGGATAGGTTTTTACCGTTACTTGCGTTGATACCGTAAACAATAGCATTCCTTGTTTGGATATTGTTGGCAACGGCCATTATCGTGTTATCTGCAGCCACACTCGATACATTGAATGTGTACCCTGGACCTGCTTCGAAAATCCAGTTTACGTTTCCCGTAGTGTCATTTATGGAATATAAATAGGAGGTATTGTAACCGCCTACAATGATTGAATGATTGTAATCTATCATTTCAGGCATGTTGGGGATACCTGTTTTCTGAAGATTTGCGATATTGCCAGTGGGCAATGTTATGTTCCATGATAAGTTTTCCACCATGGGTGAGGTGCTGTTAATAACAGCATTTTTGTAGGGATTGTTAAGCCATTGGCTCCAGGCAGTATTGCCCGGGTTAGGATGATTTGTGGTAAATAATGGTGTTGCATTATGTGATGAACTTTGGGTATTGATATTTCCGTATAATGGCAGGATGGTAATTAACATAGCCAATACTACAAATATGGATATTAATTGTGTTTGATGCTTAGCCAATGATTTAAAAGAAGGATGCATTCTAGAAACCTCTAGTATTGAATAATATATTACTTAAATATATAGTTTATTTATTTATGGAGGATGATAATTTTTTATATTAATAAATAGATAGGGTTCTTGTGTATAAAATAATGGGTTCTATTTCCTTCAATGACGAGCATACTGCGTATGTTATGTACAATTCTACCAACCTAGAAAACGCAGGATACATAATGGCGGACCTTAAACAGAATGACATTGAATTTTATTTAGAAGGCAAAGATATAAATAAGTTATCCAATACCTTAAATGATTATTTTTCCTCTCTAGAAATGGTTGGAAAAATCATTTCATCAATTATTTAACGATTCTATATTGGTGTGTGCACTATTTGATTTGTCAATTTTTTTGCCCATGCATACTAGATATGTCTCTGCAGATTCTTTTCTTGAAGCCATTGGCTTGTATTCATAAACCCTGAAAAATTTTTTTCTTAGTAAGGATAATATTCTGTTTTCTATGTCCCCTTTAAACAATTTAGCAACAAAATTTCCTCTTTCCATTAAATATTTGTCAGCCATTTTGATTGCAACTTCAACCAGTTCGACAGACCTTGCATGGTCATAATTCCATACACCGCTTATATTTGGAGACATGTCAGAAGTAATTAAATTGAAACCATAAACTTTCTTTTCTTCCATTAAAGCTTCCAGTTTTTGTTGGGTTTCGCTTTTGGATATATCCCCGCGTATAAAATATACACCCTCTATAGGCTCTATTGGCTTTAGGTCTATGCCCACTATAAAACTATTATCATCGGAATATTCTTTGAGTATCTGCAGCCATCCACCAGGAGAGCACCCCAGATCTAAAATAGAATTGTTATCACCTAAAAGCCCATATCTTTCTATTATCATTTTAAGCTTATACGATGCACGACTCCTGTAGTGTTCTTTTTTTGCCATTTTCCAGTAAAAATCATGCCTTTTTTTTAAAGACCAATTGCCCATTATTTACCGTTTTACTATATTGCTTGATCATATAAAACAATTCCTTGCTAAATGCACTAAATATACATCTACAAATTAAAAAAACATAAAACAATTTTAAATAACTCTATTAATTACCTACCAATTGATGAAGGGGATGATGGTATGAATTGGATCATATATTTGCCAGTGATATTCTTCGGTGCTCTTGCTTTTATATTTCCTCTAGCATCTATGTTTCTTAATTATATACTAAGGCCAGAGGTTAAGGAGGAGCAGAAAGAATCCACTTATGAATGTGGTGAAGAGCTTATCGGTGATGCCCGTATAGATTTTCCATTTTCCCATTATATTTATGCTATAATATTCGTTGCCGCTGATGTCATGAGCATATTCCTTATTTTATGGGCTCTGACATTCAGGAACCTTGCTGACAAATCTATTGCAGTTGGTGCAATTTTATCTTTGTTGGCTTTTGTTTTGATTGGGATTTATTATTCTCTCCGTGGAAAGGTGGATATAGGAATATAGGTGGTTTAAAATGATAACTGTTTATAGTGAATCAAAAGATATTGTTTTGTACGCCCTTAACTTGCTTCATATAAGTACATCCTCTTTGCCCTGGTATGTTATACCGACCTTGACCTCTATAGTAGTTATAATTATAGCTTTTTTGTTTACGGTCCTTAACACGGTAATGGTTATATGGGTTGAACGAAAATTTTTGGGTAGATTTATGGATAGAAGGGCTGCCATGCATGTAGGTTATGCTGGTCTGTTGCAAAATTTCGCAGATGGGATTAAGTTGATGAGGAAAGAGTTCATAATACCTTCTTCATCAGACAAACCTGCATTCCTTCTTTCACCCCTTTTATACATATCAACAACTTTACTGGCAATTGCATTCTTGCCACTCAGCTGGGGTTTTTATTTAAATAATATTTCTTTCAGTTTGATTCTCGTTACTGCCTTTTTTTCACTTGCACCTTTGTCTATTTTCATAGGTGGATGGGCTAGCAATAATAAGTATACACTTATAGGGGGCATGAGGTCTGCTGCACAGATGATTGCATATGAAATTCCGATGATTTTGACAATCATATCAGTTATAATACTTGCAGGAAGTTTAAATTTGACACAGATAGTAACGGCACAGTACAAAACAGGATGGTATATCCTTCCCTTGTTTATTGGGTTTATTGTGTTTTGTGTTTCTATATTAGCAGAGGTTGAAAGGATACCTTTTGATTTACCGGAAGCAGAAGCAGAGTTGGTAGAAGGATGGGGAACTGAGTACGGAGGGGTTTATTTTGCTTTTATAATGCTTACAGATTATTTACGGGGTTATGTAGGTTCTGCTCTGGCAGTGTTGCTGTTTTTAGGTGGATGGACCATGCCTACGTATTTCCCTGCATATCTGACGTCTTTTCCCTTGGCAGGGCTCATCTGGTTTTTGATAAAAGTGTATATAGTTTTCATAATTTTTGTGTGGGTTAGGGCCTCACTCCCTAGGGTAAGGATAGACCAGCTATTGTCAATAGGATGGAAAAAATTGCTACCCCTTGCGGTTATAAACTTGCTTATTGCTATCGCTGTTGTATCAGCGGGGGTATGGGCATGATAACGGATTTGTTGTTGTTATTGCTTTCCTTTTTTGCAATATTTTTTGCAATAGGGGTATTGTATTCAAGCGAAGTCGTGCATGTTGTTATATACATAGCTGGACTGTTTATTGACCTTGGTGGTCTGTACATTGTATTGTCCTCGCCATATGTTGGCGCAGTCCAGATATTTGTATATGGAGGTGCAGTAACGGTATTGTTGATGTTTGGGGTTATGTTAACCAAAAGAACAATTAAAGAAAAAAAAGAAAAGATAGTAACCCAGTTTGATTATGCAGTTATTGTAGCTTTGCTTGTTTCACTTTACATAGGGGCTTTGTTCAGCTATACAAACTACCCGACAGAGTTGTATTACATAGGGTATTATTCTCTGTCCAATAACATGTTTGGTACGTACATAGGCACTTTTGTATTGCTGGGGGTAGTTATTATGGCTGCCGTTATTGGAGGAGTATATATTGTTAAGGAGGAGGATCAGTTATGAACGAGATTGTAATGTTGTCACTTTCTGGAATTTTATTGGGAATTGGTTTGTACGGGGTATTGACAAAAAAGAACCTTATTGTAGTTATAGCATCCATTGAAATTATGATCAACAGCGCTATTCTTAATTTCGTTATTTTTTCTTCTTATAATAATAACCCATCTGGAGATTTAGCAGCATTATTTTTCATAGCTTTAGCAGCTTCAGAAGTTGCAGTAGGTTTGGCACTGGCGCTTTCTATTTTCAGGAAGAGGAAGAGTGTTAATATAGACATCCTCAACCTTTTGAGGTGGTAAAAATGTTGGATATATTCTATCTGATACCTTTATTTCCAGTTATTGCCTTTTTAATTATCGCCTTTTATGGCAATTATCTGAAGGAAGGTGGAGCTTATATTGCCCTGTTTTTTGCGCTTATATCTCTGGTTATATCGATATACATGTTTATTGCCGTGTTGACCCAACCATCGTACAGTAGTGATGTATACATAACGTGGTTTTCTTTGCCTTCTGGCCCTACCTTTGAAATAGGCATGCTCATTGATAATTTTTCAGCAATTATGATTTTTGTCGTGCAGACTGTGAGTTTTCTAGTAATAATGTTTTCAATAGGGTATATGCATGATGACCCTTCATTGAGAAGGTACTACGCTGAAATTTCACTTTTCCTTGGTGTTATGAGCGGCCTTGTGCTTTCTGACAATTACCTTGAAATGTTTATATTCTGGGAGTTGGTAGGGCTCTGCTCTTATTTGCTTATTGGTTTTTGGTACGAAAAGCCATCGGCTGCAGCTGCAGCGAAAAAAGCGTTTTTAGTTACTAAGGTAGGGGATGTAATGCTCCTTTTCGGAATGATAATATTACTAGACATGTCCCACACACCACTTGCGCTCAACTTTACCCAGCTTTATGCATGGGCAGCAAGTTCATCTTTTAATACTACTGCCTTGAACACATTGACAATCGTTACTTTCCTTATTTTTGGGGGAGCTGTGGGCAAAAGTGCCCAGTTTCCATTGCATGTATGGTTACCAGATGCTATGGAGGGTCCTACGACAGTTAGCGCTTTGATACATGCTGCTACGATGGTAAAGGCAGGTGTTTTCCTTATGGTAAGAACCATGCCTTTGCTTGGATATACGCAGTTTACTGAGTTTGTAATCGCTGCTGTAGGTGGCTTTACTGCCTTTTTTGCAGCCACTATGGCACTTGTTTCTCCAGATATAAAAAGGGTTTTGGCATATTCCACAATAAGCCAGCTTGGATATATGTTCGTTGCTATAGGCGCTGGAAGTGCTGGTGCTGCGATGTTCCATTTGATGAGCCATGCCTTTTTCAAGGCTTTGCTATTTTTAGCAGCAGGGAGTGTTATACATGCAGCAAAAACACAGGATTTGTTCAAAATGGGGGGGTTGTATTCAAAGATGAAAATAACTTCATTAACAATGTTGATTGGGGCATTATCTTTGTCAGGAATACCTCCTTTTAGTGGGTTCTTTAGCAAGGACCTTATTTTAGATACTGTTTATTCTAAATCTCCTGGCAGTTTGCTTTATACGATCGTATTCATTTTGGCTTTTATAACGGTATATTTGACTGCTTTCTATATGTTCAGATTATGGTATATGACCTTCTATGGCAAAGGAAGATCTGAAATGCATGTACACGAGTCGCCTTCTGTCATGACTATACCTTTGATAGTATTGGCAGCCTTCGCTACGTTTTCATGGGCATTTATGTTGTACCATCCATTTACCCAGATGATAACAGTATCTTTATCGTTTAACGTGTATCTTATGTCTGGTGGCATTCTACTTGGGTTAGCTGGTATAGGTACTGCATATGTAATGTATTCTAAAGGCATACCCACATTGCCAAGTTCATCAATTGTTAAAGGGATTCATAAGATGTTATACAAAAAATACTGGTTTGATGAAGTATACGGAGCTTTTTCTATGTACGTTGTTTATGGGTTTGCTAAATTGATTGATCTGTTTGACAGGTACATTATAGATGGTGTAGTAAACGGTATTGCAACTGGTGCTTCTATGATGAGCAAATATTGGGCTAATGCAGGGGATTCCCTTATCAAAAATTATGTACTGTACATAATTAGTGGGCTTATTGGCATTTTGATACTTCTAGTGTACATATTCCCGTTTGTATGGGGAGGTGCATACTGATGATACCTATATTATCTTTACTGATCATTTTTGCTTTGGTTGGTGCAGTAATATCATTTATTAGTGGGAAATATAGCAAAAGCATTGCGTTGATTTTTAGTGCGCTGATTTTTATTTTTACATTGTATATTGTCCTTAATTTCAAATATGGTTATATTGGTTATCAGTACATGGAAAGCTATTCTTGGATTAACACCCCATACCTTACTGCCAACTATGTTTTGGGAATTGATGGGATATCGCTTTTAATGCTTTTGTTGACAGCCTTTTTGTTTTTAGTTGTTATTATATATTCATGGAATGAAAATAATAACGCATCATCGTTCTTTGGGTTGATTATGCTGGAGGAGATGGGCGTATTGGGCGTATTTTTATCTTTGGATTTCTTATTGTTTTTCATATTCTGGGAACTTAGCTTGGTACCCATGTTTTTCCTCATTGCCTATTGGGGTGGAAAAAACAGGAATTATGCCGCATATAAGTTTTTCATTTATACCCACGTAGCAGGTGTAATTATGCTTGTTTCTGTGCTTTCCATTTATTTCTATTCTTCTGCCTCTTCATTGGATTTTTCGGCAATGGCAGCAAAATCTGCTTTTATTTCTCCCTTTACACAGTTTGTTATATTTTTGGGGTTGTTGTTTGGATTTGGCACAAAAATGCCTATTGTCCCGATGCATACATGGTTGCCTGATGCCCATGTAGAGGCCCCCACTGCAGCTTCTGCCATATTAGCCGGTTTGTTATTGAAGATGGGGGCATATGGGTTAATAAGGTTGGGGGCATTTATGCTGCCTTCTGGAAGATCTGCAGCTGAACCATTAATGTTATTTTTGGGTATATTGAGCATAGCATGGGGTACTTTCGCTGCCTTATCCCAGAAAGATCTTAAGAAAATGATTGCTTATTCAAGCATAAGCCATATGGGAATGGTTTTGATTGGAATTGCTGTTTGGAGTCAGATAGGCGTAATGGGTGCTGTATTTTTGATGTTTGCCCATGGGCTTGTTTCTCCCCTTCTTTTCATGAGTGCTGGATCTGTACATCATTCTTATGGAACAAGGGAAATACCCAAGCTTGGTGGGTTGGCTAAAAAAACACCCATTATAGGTGCAATACTTGTTATTGCTAGCTTAGCTTCCCTTGGTTTGCCATCATTGATCAGTTTTCCTGCTGAGTTCAGTATTTTGTATGCTTTGTATTCATCTTCAGGGTTCTATTACGCCATTATACCTATTGCCATACTTGCTGTTACTGCCGGGTATTATATATGGGCACTCCAAAGAGCAGTTTTTGGGCCATATAAATGTAAGAAGAAAAACCCACATGATTTGCCTTTGAATGAATTTGTAAGCATGGGTATGCTGATTTCGTGGATAGTGCTTTACGGAGTTTTGCCGTTTTTGTTAGTTAATGTAATAACTTCATCTTTTATAGGGGTGTTGTAATGTTTGAATATATTTATTATATACCTGAAATTTTAACCATAGTAGCAGCCATTTTATCATTACTTTTTGACGCCTTAAAGGAAAGGTTGTTGGCTGGGTGGACTAGCATAATATTGCTTTCATTTTCTCTATTAGTTGTGGTAGGATGGCTGAAAATTGTCCCTTCGTTATTCCCTCTACCTTCTTTAGGTGGCAACGGAATTTTCCTTTTCACAACCTTGGGAATGATTTTCCAGGTGATTTTCTTACTTGTTGCCATTGTTGTTGAGTTATCTTCACTGGATTTCGATTTCGGGGGTATATTTTATGCCCTTGTAGATTTGGCACTGGTTGGTATGTTGATGGTAGCCATATCTGGTGAAATGGTAACCTTGATCATATCACTGGAGTTGGCTAGCATATCTACATATGTTTTGGCAGGCTATGCAAGAAGGTCTAGCATGTCCCTGGAAGCTGCGATGAAATATTATATCATAGGTTCATTGTCCTCTGCCTTAACCATTTTTGGATTATCAATTGTTTATGGAATATCCAATACCACTTCCTTGTGGATTCTAAATTTTGAATATGGGAGCAATAGCAGCTTGATTTCCAATCCTTTGCTTCTGTTAGGATTTTCTTTTATAATCGTTGGACTTGGGTTCAAAATAGCGATGGTTCCATTCCATATGTGGGCACCGGATGTATATCAGGGTGCACCTTCTCAAATCTCTGCACTTTTGGCATCAGGTTCTAAAAGCATGGGTTTCATGGCCATGATTGCAATATTTTTCGCTTCTATTTTCTTTTTAGGAGCTAAATTGTCCTTTTTATTCGGAATATTAGCAGTATTAACAATGACTGTTGGAAATATAATGGCTTTAAAACAGCGTAATATCAAAAGGATGCTGGCATATTCGAGTGTAGCTAATGCTGGATATATCCTGCTTGCTTTTTCTATTGACACGCCGTTAGGCTTGGCAGGTGGCATGTTCCAGATTTTTTCCCATGCTGTTATGAAGGCAGGGGCCTTTTTAGTGGTTGCGGCAGTTGCTTCTTATGGAATAGGTGAATCAATTGAAGATTACAGAGGGCTTGTAAAGGTAGATCCGCTTATAGCAGTTTCGTTAACAATTTTATTACTATCATTAGCAGGTGTACCCCCATTGATGGGATTTGATAGCAAATTTGTGTTGTTTTCTTCTGCTATTCAAGAAGGGGGATGGTATATATTGTTGGCTGTATTGGGAGTAATTAACAGTGCCATGTCCCTTTACTACTATGCACGTGTAATAAAACTTATGTTTTCCAATACAAATGAAAAACCTAAGAACATCAAAAAGTATCCATATTTCACAGTATTTGCTATTGTTATACTGGTTTCCATGGTGATTTTGATTGGGGTATATCCTTCTCCAATGATCAATTTATTGCTTACAGCAGCAAAAAACTATATGACATGGATATGAAATTTTTAAATGCACATTATTTTTTTAAATGCATTTTATTTTTAAGTTTTGGGAGAAAATCTATATGGCTTTAACTTATCGCTTTGTCAATTTCCCTGTAGTTAACAAATATCAGTAAAAGGATAGATATGAAAGAGATCATGCACAACAGGCATATGCCGTGTATTAAGTTTAATTCTACATTTAATAAGTATACTCCAATTATACCAGCTGCTAAAAGTAGCGTTAAATTTGTTATCAGGAATATCATTTTTTTAAAACGGATATACATGTAACTAAACAACGATACTAGAATAAACAGAATCGTAGCAAAAAGTCCGTTAGGCATATGTACAAACAGGCTGCCGTATGAACTGGAATCTACTTTTTTACAGGATACATAAGAATTTATGGTACATATGTTGCTTACATTGCCTATTGAAGCATATACCATTATAGACAATACCATTGAGATTATACCTATAGAAGAAAGAACCAATGTAAACAAAAAAAAATTATTTTTTATCACGTTTTTATGAATCATTGAGGCATTCTTTTTATATCTTAATGCTTTCATTGTAATTCAAAACTATTGCCTTGTATCCCATAGCTATTGCTTTGGATTTGAAAACGTTGGGGTCTGCTTTGATTTCTTTGAAGGTATTGTAATGCATAGGGATAACTAGTTTGGGTTTGATTATTTCTACTGCCTTTAACGCTTCTTCAATATTCATCGTATAATGCCCGCCTATGGGGATCATAAGCACATCTATGTTGCTTAGTGGATCTACACCATCTAAATATGTATCCCCTAAATGCGCAATGTTCTTGCCGTCCATGGTGATTACGTAACCAGTAGGATACTTGCTTTGGTAATGGCTTGCCCTTATCATTTTTATTTTTATTCCATCTATAACTTTTTCATCCCCTATTTTCATTTCTATTTTATTAGGTAGGTTTACTGCAGGTGGTGCTACTATTTTTCCTTTCATATTGCCTGCGTCCGCGTGATCAAAATGCTCATGTGTAATGAGTATTATATCAGGGTTTCCATTGTAATGGGGGTTGGTTTCATTGCCATTGAAAAAAGGGTCGATCAGTATTGTTTTATTGCCAGATATTTCAAAACAAGCATGTGTGATATACTTTACCTCTATCATAATGTATAAATCATTTTAGTGCAATATATAATTTGCTTTTTTTATCTTTTTAAAAATTATTTACCACTTGAATTTGGAAAAACCACATACCATAGCCCATCAGCTTCTGCATATATCTCCTTGCTTTCTGAGTACATTGTCCCTTTGGCATAAATAATTTTTCTGCCCCTCCTTTCTACTTTGCCTTCTGCAATGATCTTCCCTTCTTTGCATGCTTTCAAAAAATGAACGTTGAGTTCTATAGTATGGGCAATTTCCCCTTTATTGAGGGTGGAATGCACAGCATTGCCTATTGCTGTATCTGCAATAGTGGCATATACTCCACCATGCACAATGCCATCAGGATTAAGGTGAAAATTTTCAATTAACAGTTCAGTTCTTGCATAACCATCGTGCTTTTCAGTTATTATAATGCCTATATTCTTTGAAAACGTATTTGGATTGTCCATTTTAATGCCTCTTTCCATAAGCATCAATAATGTTTTATATTAATTTTGTTCTTATATGGAATAAAATATGTTGAAAATACTTTACATTGCTTTTGTTGTATCTTTGTTCATGGCTCCCCATGTTTTTAACAATGCATCGTACCAATATAAGGTTGGTGTGGATAATGTGAATACACCTGTACTTACTACTTCTTCAAGTGGAATCATTTCATTGCATATATACAATTTTTTTACGCATGGCATTGAAAATGTTACTTTTATTGCAGGGATTTACGAATACGTGAAACTGACAGATAATATCTCGGAAAATACTACTTCAATGAAAATTCCACTTTTTAATGGGCATAAAACCTTTTTTGAAAACATTTCATTTATACCAGCAATGACTAATTATACCATAACATTTAATGTTTCAGCAAATGGAGTCAACGTTGGGGATTACCTTGTTAGGTTGATGATCCGTGCCTTTTCTAACGGTACATATTTAACATTTAAGTCTAAAGGATTTTTCAATGCGTTGTTGTGGAACAATGCAACAAAAAATGGCTTGAATTATACTTTGCTTAACGTTAACGGCATTTTGCCGGAGTTTGCCATAGAAGTTACCACTGACTACAACTACTATGCAATATACGCGCTATTATCTGTTTCAGGAGTATTTTTCTTTTTGGCCGTATATTTTTACGTGAAAAGCTTCAAGAAAGGTAAATAGATTTTATTTTGGGAAGCAACATTTTTGCAATTGCCGGGAACTTCTTTATTAGCAGTTTGGCTAATTCAGAAGGCCTGTCAATATTGCCATCTGTTATAATTTTTATTAAGTTTTCATCATTTAATAATTTTAGAAAATTTTCTAAATCGTTGTCAGTTAGGGATTTGAAGATTTTTCTTAATGAATATCCTTTTTTGATTTCTTTTCCATAACTTGAATACCATATTTTTTCGTACATCTTTAGCTTGTTTAAATCATCTGAGTCTATTGCTTCGCTTATATATTTAGATGCAACAATAGAGGATATAATCCCATAATATATTCCTCCACCAGAAAGAGGTTTTATTGTTGAAGCTGCGTCACCTACTAGCACTATATTTTTGTATGCAAAAGATTTCATTATTCCGATAGGTATACCGCCTGTTATTATTGAAAGGTCTTTAATGTCCCTTTCTTTGAGGTTATGGGTATGCATAAAGGCCTTTTTAAATTTTTTAAAATAATAGAATGCATTGTAATTGCTAGTTAAAGCTGCTATGCCAATTCTATAAAAATTTTCTGCTGGTACAACCCATCCAAAAAAAGATGGTGCAATGTTATTCCCAAAATATACTTCTACTTTTTTTCTATCCAATTCTTTTGTTGATACTTCCATTTCATATGCAGACAACATTTCTTTTGGACCTGGAATTTTTGCCCTTTTTCTCACCGTAGACCCAAATCCATCTGCCCCTACCAGTATTTTTGATTTTATTTCTATTAACCCTTCATTAGTTTTTATTTTTGATATTATATTTTTTCCCTCTATTTGATAAGAGATGAATTTATGTTGCAGTAATATTTCTACTCCTTTTTTGGATGCTTCGTTTATAAGGAATCTATCATAATCTCTCCTATCAATAACCACTGCTTTTGCTACAGGTGCAGAAAACTCATATTTTTTCAAGGAGGGGGAATATATATTTGCTCCATATATGGTGTTTAATATATGCCCCTTATAGTGGGATACAGTTGTTGTTTCAGGGGATATGAGACCTGTGCACTGGACTGGAAGGCCTACGGATACATGCTCTTCTACAATGGCAACCTTGTATCCGTATTCAGATAGCTTTGTCGCTACTGTGCTTCCAGATGGCCCGGATCCAACTACTAGTATGTCTAGCATATATATTATTAGCACCATTCTTAATTAAACAAAGGGGGTATATAATGTATTTTACCTAATGACTAGTAAACTACCCCTCGCTAACGCAAGGGGCTTTCCATAAGTTGATTCGCATGTTGCACAGCAACGTCGGACAAACCAACTTCATCTGGACGCACGAGCCCGTTTACAGGGACTCTCCTATTGGAAATCTGGAGGGTATTATGGTTAGTAGTATCTCTCCGCTCCAACAGGGATTTTATGGCAATATTAAGGCTTGCCTGCCTATCGGAATTGACTTCAGTTCCACACTTTTTGCATCTGAACAAGGCGTAGTTTCTAGTGTCGTGTCCATTCCCGACAGCACCGCAGTGGGAACAGAACTTGCTTGTATGCCAAGCGTCAACGATGTTCAGCATAATATTCTTGTCAAAGCACCTCTGAACGAGGGTCTTTTTGAAGGTAAAGAAAGGAATACGCATGACTTCACGGTTGAATTTCTTTCCCTTTGGACTAAATCGTTTG
>JBMFVL010000037.1:0-13537 GCA_049966015.1 Thermoplasmata archaeon
CGGTTCAATGAAACTCCACTCGGTGGAGGGGAGACCAGCAACAAGCCCATTCCGTCAGGGAGGGGTAGTTGACTTATCTTTTTTAGGATGCCTTAAGATTCATGGTAATATTTTAATACCAACAATAAAATGTGGAAATATGAATAAATTTTTTACATTTTTTATTTTATTGATATTGGTTATTCCTGTTTTTTACAGCTATCCTAATACAAACAATAATGCAAATGTGTTGAATAATAAGACCCAGGTTCGCTTTGTATTGCCTCCATCAGATGTGAGGCATTATGCCAATCCAGTATTATTGCCAAGCCAGGGACCTTTCCCTGTAGGAGTTGCTGATTATGGATTGAGGGGAGGCACTCCATACGCATACAATACAACTGGTTTTGAAGGTATTGCCAATATAACAAACATTACTGCAGGTTATTTTTCAGCTGGTAGTTCTTATACAGGATATGGAAACTATACGTTGCAACTTAATACAGTTGTAACCAGGGTAAATATCAACGGTGACAGAAACCTTGTGTTTTGGACGCAGAATGTAATTTTTTGCAATAAAACCAGGATTAATGGAGTATACTATGAGGATATACTTTTTATGGATAACATATGGAATTTTTCTAATTCCGCAGGTTTGTTGTCCAATAGCTCTTTTTACAGTTCAAATGGAAGTGTTTGGCAATACCAGGGCATGTATTATTACTATGCCCAGGGACCGGAGTATCTTGCAACCTTTCCTTTTACAGTATCACTTTCTACGGTTTCAGGCATGGTGCACGGAGATAGCACCGTTTGGTTCAATTATTCCCTGAAATCTTCTAAAATACTTAATGCAACTACTTTGGGAGTGGTCGGTAATGGAACTTTTGTGAACGGGTCTTTTGATAGGGCAGTATTCAATAGCACAAATAACAGCGTATTCCCATTGTATGAAGTTAATGGATATAATTATAATCCTATCGGTTTGTACTATGATTCGGAATTGGTTTTCGGTGGTCCAGGGGGTGGTGCATACGTTAATATGGTTAATTCATCAGGCGGTTTGAGGCTATTGTATTACAATTCCCGTTTTAAATCCTTCTTACCAGTTGTATCCTCCTACAATGTAGGCGGGGACACTGCGGAAGCTGCAACGGATATCAATGTAAAGGGAGTAAATGCCAATGGATCACCTTATGGATCTTTGGGTAACTTAAACACAACCTATGCTTACAACTTGTGGAGGCCATATCTTACATTGAACACTAAACTTGGCAATAACACATGGATTATTTATGGAAAAGTTTTCCCGGGTACAAGTGCGGTATATATACACGTGATCTCAAACACCAGTTTATATGCCAATATAACAACCATAAATGGATATTATTCATACAATATTTCAAGAATTGCATACATGATTACAGTATTTGTCAATCAGACCGTTAACGGATACACTATACTTGAGAATACAACTTCATTTTTAGGTGAATATGGGGACCTGTACGTTCATATATATCCCCTTAATGCAACCATTTACCTTAACTCTACTCCGTACAGGGCATATAATGGATATGCAAATATCAGTGCGCTCCCGGGAGTATATTTGATGAATGCTACCTCATATGGATACCATAACTACGAAAAGAATGTAAAGATCATTGTTAATCAGACCGTTTATATGAACGTTACCCTTTCTCCTGTATTGGGGTATATAAACGGCACTGTTGACCCCATCAACGCAACACTCACTATCAACAGCCAAATAATAAAAATTTTCAACGGAAACTTTAGTGACCCCTTGATGTTTGGTAAATATTATGTCAATGCCTCTTTGCAGGGGTATTATAAATACTCCAAAATAATTTACCTTTCCCCCGGGAATAAAATATTTTTGAACGTAACCCTTAATTTGATTGTCGGCTGGTTGGTTTGCAATGTTACACCTTCAAACGCAGTTGTCAGAATAGATGGAAGGCAAATAGCATTTACAGGGAATATTAACCTTACATTGAAGACCGGATATCATAATTTGATGGTTAGTTTGCAGGGATATTATCCATACAACCATACGATTTTAATTACGATGGGGAATACCACCAGTGTGGACATATCACTTATTAAAATTGTAGGATGGCTCGTTATAAACGTGGTTCCTCAAAATTCTACGGTTTATCTGAACACTACACGTGTTGTGCTTTATAAAGGATTTGCTAATATAACACTTGTACCGGGTAAATATTTCATAAATATTTCTTATCCAGGATACCAAACATTATCTAAGGTTATTATTATAAGAGGAGGCTCGGTAGAGTACCTGAATGTGACTCTGCCCAAAAATAGTTTGGAAGGTTTATACAATAATGCTATAGAGTATTCAGGGATTGCAGTTGTTATTGCAATAATAGCTGTAGTGGGATTAATGGTATTTAAAAGGAGAAAAAATAGAACAAAATAAACCAATAAAAATTAAAAAGGTTTATTGATTGGAGGAGTTTTCAGCAGTCCATTTTATAACTTCAGGCCACATGTTTGCATGTGTTTTCCTGCTTACTGCCAAACCAATATGACCGCTGGGGAATTCAAAGACCTTTTTCTTTTGGCTAGATATGTGGTCTAACAGTGCTTTTGTCGATCTAGGATCAACAAGAGTGTCTTTGTCACCTACAATAACTGCTGTAGGCATGTCTATGTTATTTAATCTTATCTTTTTTCCGTTTATGGCCCATTCGTTCTTTACAAGCATGTTGTTTCTGTAACCGTTGGAAAGGAATTCTTTGTAAGTTTCACCGGACATAAAAATGCCGTCGTTTGTCCAGTATTCCATCCTCAAGAAATTTTCTACTGCTGGATCGTCACCTATCATGTTATACAGGTTAACGTATTTCAAATAGCCGTTTCCAACTGGATCAAGAAGATAGAATGCACTGTTGAAGAAAGAAGGAGGAACTAATTTGTACGTATCAGCAATCTTTTCAATCGGAAAATCAGGATGTTTTGGCCATACATGGAGAATAGAGTTGCTTTCATCTGGGAAGGCTATTGGAGAAGCCATGACTGTTAATGTCCTTATTTCTTCAGGGTGGAGCGTTGCATACATTGTTGAGAAAGTTCCACCCATGCAATACCCGAACAGGTTTATTTTATCAGATTTTGATAAAGATTTAACACGCCTAACAGCCCTTCTAATATACCTTTCCACGTAATCCCCAATAGTAGTGTATATGTCAACCTCTGTTGGGTTTCCCCAATCTATCATGAACACATCAAACCCAGCATTCAAATATTTTTCTATAACCGACTTTCCCGGTTCAAGATCCAGTACAGATGGCTTGTTTATAAGCGCATAAACAAACAAAATAGGCCCTAATGAACTATTCCTTTTATCAGAACGGTATCGCCTTAATTTCATTCCTTCGAAATGATATACAATATCGTAGGGAGTTGGTTCAAGAGATACTTTGTTATCCACCATTAATTTAAAAAATTTTTGAATGTTTTTAAAAACCTCGTTGTCTGGCATTACCGCACCTCACCTGAGTTCACTGGTTTTGCTTCTTTTTTTCAGATGTGTCTTTAGATTTTTCTGGAGGCTCTCTAGATTCTAAGAGTTCTTCTAATTCATCTACGCGGTGAGATACTTCGTATATCCTTTTTACTAATGCGTCGAAATCTTTCCTTGTAGTCATTCCATACATGTGCATAAGCTCTGTCGATGCTTCCTCAAGGTTTTTTCTGTAGTTTAAAGACAGGTCTAGCTGCTTCCCTAAAAGGGAGGCAAATGTAGGGCTACGCATTGTCTCGTCAAGCATTTTTGCATATGTCTGGGTCAGCAATTCCATATTCTTCTTGTAGGATTCTTCAATTGTATTGGTAATATCCGAGACGTTTACTGAGGCATTCATGTTCTTTATTCTCTCGAAAAAGGAATTCCATACTTTTACCTGCTCTTCGTAAATGGATGAACTCCCTTCTGATTGCGGTATCCATGACTTCATCATGTTCCATCCTCTTTCGTAAAGAGACTTTATTTCGTTCCATTGCTCTTCGTAGGTCTGTTTTACCTTATCGCTTTGCTTGTTGATGAGATCCTGCCATTCTTTGTATATTTCTTCTGTTTTGCTTTTGTATTCTTCTGGTTGAAACTGTTTTAGCCATTCCATCTGGAATTCTACAAAGAGTTTCTGAAGTTTCATATTCTCCTCCGCCAATTTAGATGTTTGCTCGCTCCATGCCTTGTAGGCATTTTCCATATATTCTTTTTCATTTTCTTCCATATTTATCTCCTCTTCATTTATATCATTTTCATTCTATATTTTTAACAATTTCTTTAATCATACCTTTTACTTTATATTCGTCATAGAATTCACTGTATGAATGCCCGATGTTTTCCAACATTTCAGTATATAGCGACATGGTTTTATTTATGTTGGCTAACAATTTCTTATAACTATCCGGTTCATTAATAGTAACTAGATAATCCCACCAGGGCAACGCAATTTCTTTCCAGTACATATTGTATAGTGCTACATTTGCTTTTATGGTGTCTTCGTACATTTCCACTATTGTTTTTATTGGCTTGACTGCCACATTACTTATTGCTTCTTTTTCCATTTTGTTCACCTTATATATATAATCCTCCATTGATATTAATAACAGTACCAGTAATATATCTTGCATTATCCGATGCTAAATAAGCAACAATTTTGCCCACTTCCCATGGTTCCCCAAACCGTTTCAATGGGATTTTGTTGATTATTTTTTCTTTGACGTGATCGGGTATTTTGTTTATCATTTGGCTTTTTATAAACCCGGGAGCTATTGCATTGACCGTAATGTTTTTAGATGAAAGTTCAAGCGCTAATGTTTTGGTTAAGCCGATCAAACCAGCTTTAGAAGCCGCATAATTAACCTGACCTATGTTCCCCATTACACCCACAACGGAAGAAATATTTATAATAGCGCCATTGCCAGATTTTGCAACATCCTCCACCATTGCCTTTATGCAATTGAATGCTCCACCTAAATTGACATCCATAACCTCTTTCCACATATCATGTTCCATTTTGCTTAACAACGCATCCTTGTTTATCCCTGCATTGTTAACAAGTATGTCGATTTTGCCAAAATGGTTTATAATTTCATCCCTCATTCTTTTTACATCATCATACCTGCTAACATCAGCCTGGATAACTAAGCAATCCATTCCTAAATCTTTTATTTTCTTTTCTACTTTCAGTGCATCCTCTTTATCCCTGAAGTAATGCACCGCCACATCTATACCCTCCTCTGCTAACGCATAAGAGATTTCACTACCGATATCCCCTGATCCCCCTGTTACTAATGCAACTTTTTTCATTTTTCTTCGCCCCCCATATTATCTTCTTTTTCATCTTGTGATTCAGATGAACTTGAAGAGATGAATTTAGAAATTATTTTTTCATTTAAAGAGATTTGATCTTTTATCCATTTATCTAAATCTTCTATGATTAAACCTATGTTTTTTGGGCTAGTGGATAACATGAAAGCTTTGGCGGCTTCTGCCGGTGTTTTATAGAGATTTTTTAATTCTTCGTATCTTTCAAAGAATAATTTCATTTGCATTTCTACAATTCCTCTCATCCCATCTACATAGTTGGATAGCAAAACGTCACTTTTTTGGTTGGTACCGGGTAGAATTATCAATACTTCCATTCCTGCATATTCTTTTAACCCTGAAACTTGCCCGTTAGGGCTTACTTTTTTGGTACCCAGTATTTTGCCGTCACTTCCTATATCGATATTCAATTTTCACACCCAGCTATTGTATAATATTGTATAATATACAATATTACACATTTACATGTACATGCATCTATTTATATTTTGTTATGTCTCAAAAGGCATGAGTTTTTGTTTGACATCATTTTTGAAACATATTTCCAAAAGAGCATAGAAACGCTTTTGTATTAAAACTTATTATTTATTTGTAATGTGCGGGGATGGCCCAGCCCGGCAAGGCGATGGATTGCTAATCCATTGATGTTATTCATCTCGGGGGTTCAAAAATTTTGAAAATCCCCCTCCCCGCGCTGTACGGAGAGATGCATGGATGGACATTACGAAAACCTTGAAGGAAAGGAACGTGTGATAAAGGTTCACGAATTTTTTTCTTCTATTTATGATAAGTATGACCTTGTAAATAAAATTATTACATTCGGTCTTGATGGCTACTGGAGAGGGAAGGCCATTGAACGTATCCCTATAAAAAACATTGATATACTGGATGTTGGAACTGGAACAGGGGATATGATCAAAAGGGTCTTAAATAAGAATATTACAGGAAATGTTATAGGAGTGGATTTAACATTAGAAATGTTAAGGTTAGGAAAATACAAATTAAATAACAACAAGAATATTACGCTGATAAATGCTAATGCGTTTTATTTGCCTTTTAAAAACGAGCGTTTTGATGTTGTCATGGCTGCTTACACTATTAGAAATATCTCTCCTATTAAAGATGTGTTAATAGAAATTAACCGTGTTTTAAAAAGAGGGGGTGTATTTATACTTCTGGAAATAGGGGTTCCTCAGAACGAGATACTGAGAAAATTGTTTTTAATGTATATATTTAATATTGTGCCTTGGATTGGAAATGTAATAACAGGCAACGGCAAGGCATACGAATATCTGCCTTCTTCTGTTGTTAAATTTCCTTTACCAACAGCAATGATAAGGCTTTTTAATGAAAGTTCATTTAAAAAAGTTGATTTTATTTCGTTTACCCTGGGCACATCTGTAATGTATATTGCCTATAAATGACCTATTCCCATTCTATAGTGGCCGGAGGCTTGGAGGTTATATCAAATAAAACGCGTGTTACATATTTAGAATAAGTGGAACATATTTTTGAGGATATTTCTTCTAAAATTTCATATGGTACATGGCAGATATTGGCTGTCATTGCGTCTAGTGATTCTACAATTCTTATTGAGATTGTGTAACCATAAGACCTCCTATCACCCATTACACCCACACTTTTAACAGGCAATAGAACAGGAAAATATTGCCATGGTAAAGGCATCAGGTTATTGTCTACAGAACGTTCTATAATCTCCTCTACAATTTTTGTTGCCCCCCTGATTATATCTATTTTCTTTCTGGTTACAGTTCCGATAACTCTTATGGCCAAACCAGGGCCGGGAAAGGGTTGTCTGCTTACTGGGTTTATGCCAACATCTCTAGCCAATGCCCTTACTTCGTCTTTGTAAAGGTCACGGATTGGCTCATATATTTTTAAATTTATATCCGCAGGCAATCCCCCTACGTTATGATGGCTCTTTATATTATCCCTTTTTCCATCTCCGCTCTCTATCCAGTCGGGTGCAATCGTACCCTGTATAAGATATTCCGCACCGTACTCCATCGCGACTTTTTCAAAGGATTTTATAAAGGCATTACCTATAATCTTTCTTTTAGTTTCAGGGTTTTTTACGCCTTTAAGAGATTTTATAAAAAAATCAGATTCGTCTAAAATTTTGTAGTTTAGTTGCAACTTTTCGAATAGGTATTTTACTTTTTCCACTTCGTTTTCTCTTAATAACCCAGTGTCTACAAAAACAGTTATAGACTTATCAGGAATCGCTTGTTGCACTAAATAAGAAGTTAAAGTGCTGTCAATCCCGCCCGAACATGCCACTATAGCTTTGGACTTGACGTTTTCTCTTATATTTGCAACAATAGCATCTATGGAGGGCAATGATTTACACCACTATTGCTTATAATTTCATGATGATTGCTAAGAAAATGCCGAACGCTATGAGAAAACCGATGACTATTGCAACAACGATTTGCAGAGATAGTAGAATCAAGGATAGTAGGGCATGGCTAGCAATGTGGAAGTAATACCCCATGCCAATACCGACAATGACCCCGACCAGGGACATGCCAGCACCTGCTACTTTAGATTTACCACTTCCGAAGTATAATGTGAAAATACCAGCTACCAAGAGCAGTATAGCAAAAGAGAGTACTAAAACCGTTGAAGCTGCCATTATAGGTAATAACGCGAAGCCGCTCATTTGATTCACCGATTCTGCTTTATAGATTTGTTCCGGTCAATGTCTTGGTGTCAATTACTCCAGCTATTGACCTTATTTTATCTACTACAATCTTACCCAATGTATCAAAGTTTTCAGCTTCTACTTTTGCAATAAAATCAAATTCACCGAATAAAGGATGAAGTTCTGTAATTTCTTTTATAGATTTTAATTGTTCATAAACCTCATGCTCTTTAGCTGGGGATGTACTTATAAGAACGAATCCTACTGCCATTAAATTTCACCTTGTACTATATATAGCTACATAAATATAAACTTAACTCTAACAATTAAAAATAAAGTTAATATAAAATGTAGTTACTAGAGGATTCGATAAGGATGAAATTCAAGATATTTAAAGAGGGTGCCCATGATATTACATATCTTTTAGATTATTCCAAGGTTAAAAAAGGTTCTTTTATAATAAAACTACTAGGAACTATTGACGAACTCAATTCATATGTTGGCATGGCCAAATCATTTTTACACGAGGATTCTGTGAATAACAATAGAATCAATGAAGTTATAGATGTTCTGACTAAGATCCAAACACATCTTTTTTATATAGGAAGCGATGTCGGACAGGGTAAAACCATTAAATGGACATACATTAAAAAAGAGGACATAAATTGGTTGGAAGATAATATAGATAGATTTTACATAAAAAGAATCAATTTTTTTATTTACCCTGGTGGTTCTAAACCTTCTTCGATTCTTCATGTATGCAGGAGCATAAGCAGGGTTGTAGAAGAAGACCTTGCGGAAATCCAGGACCTTTCTTTAGATTCTCTGTATATGAATAGATTATCCGACTTACTTTTTGTATTGGCTTTGTACGTTAATGATTTGCTGGGTATAGAAGAAGGAAAAGTTGTTTTCGAACGGGAAAAGAACATTCTGGAGAAGCAGTGAAGATAAATTGGTTGACAGTTTACCTGCTTCCCGTATGCTCGCGCAATAGAGTACAGCACGGTACGTTGATGGGTTTTACTTCTGGGTTCGGAAGAGACCAGGTAGTTCCCCACCACTATGACCGTCAACCAATACGTATAATATCCATGAAATATTTAAACTTTTTTGAACACAATGTGTGTTGAGCAAAGGTATTTGATAGATTTGTTCATGCCATAAAATTTTACTATTTGTCAAACATTGGATCAAATAGAGTTCTTTTGCCATTGCTTTTTCTTACAGCATATATAGCAAGGCATTGTATATTCTTGATGTTGAAATTAGTCCTTTAGTAAATATACACCGACCCATCATAACTCAACCTCATTAAAAAATATTTTTAGGGAAACATAAAAAGCAAATGTTACACATAATTTTATATATTGAAAAAATAATAGAAAATAGCATTAGGAGTTGGATAGAAATTGGTAACCGCGATACCAAGATGCGCAGTAAGCGAAATGATTGGTTTTTTGGAAATATTGAATGATTATAATGGTGCGGAAGATATAGCACGCCTTGCAGGGGATTATGGAATGGAGATCGATGAGATCCTTCCTGCAGTTGAAATGGCGGAAGCGTTGAAATTCGTTACTATTTCAGAAGGGAATGTTTATTTGACCGATTATGGCAAAAAATTCATAAAAACAAACATAGAGGAAAGGAAAGATTTGATAAGGCAATCGTTGAGTGAGATGCTTGTGTTTAAAATGGTGATGAACACTATCAACAAGGCACCGGATAGAAAGATTACCTCCTCAGACCTTATACCTATATTGCAACTTGTTTCTAAACATCCCGAAAAACATTTGAGGACCATCATAAACTGGGGAAGATATGCACAGCTTTTCAAATATGAAAGCACAACAGATGAAATCATAGGCATATGAATCATGGATGTTGCCAGTTGTTGATAACTATTGTTTGTGAAACGATATCCCCGAATCTTTGGTTCCATGTATTGGAAGCCATGATCAGATAAGGTATTATGTAGGCTATTATCACAAATATCGCTATGATGAGAATGAAGTTAAAGACATTGAAATATATTGACATTTTATAAAAAAAAGCGAAGTTCACCAGTATAGAACCGTCAAAGAGCAATAAAAATAGTAGTAATAACATAGGCATTTTAGTCAGGTTTCTCATTAAAGAGGATTCGAAGGACAGTTTCTTCATTTTTATTGTGGTTACTTTTATGTTGGTTATTTTTTTGCCAATAGTGGTACCGTAAAACATTTCTCCAAACACATAGTAAAAAAGGTATATTGTAGTTGCTCCGATGTATATAATATTGAACAGCGTTGTACTGAGGAAGTTTTCTATATAAACAAAAGACTTTCCCTTAACCAGGAAAAGAAGTATCAAAAATAGAGGTATCGCTATGATCGTTATATCTATTGTTTCAGCTATGAATCGTTTTTTAGCGTTGGTCAGTATTATTTGATTTTTGAAATTATCTATACCTGCAGAAAGATAAGAAGCACCTCTAAATGCATCACCTGCAATAAGTGAATCCACTTTTTTCTCTTCGTATAATTTTTTCAATTTATTATAATCATCAGGATTAAAGTACTCTTTCGGCAATATTTTTAAAAGTTCCTCTATGGTATAAGTGGAAGTTATAGTCATTATAGAGGAGATTTTTTCATCTAACATTTTTTTAGAATATTCCATAGATTCCCAGTATTTACCTTCCTTTAATTTGGATAATGCTTTGTTGTAATATATCGAGGTTTTAATCAGTGTTTTATCTTCTTCCGACATATGATTTTGAGCGTACACTTTGCTCCATGAAAAAAATAGCAATGAAAAAACAAATGCCATTAAACCAGATTGGAATACCATATCCAGTGGCCCTGCCCCACCTATTGACCCTGCTAACGAGATGTTAGGGCCGAACAAAGAGGGCTGGTGGAATATATCTGCGCCTACCAGGACACCAATTGTAGTGGTAAAGTAAGAGGAAAAGGAAACCCTCATATGGTCTTTGTTCCAGATTACATATGATAATACTGTTCCCGCAAACGAAGGGGCTAGGTAATAAGGAAAAGCGGATTCTATACCCTGGCTTAGAACCACTACAGTTATGGAATACGTAAGGAAGGCAATGAACTCTGTCAGTAATAATGAATAATACATTTTGGATTCTTTTAGAAACATGTATATTATAACATCAAAAACTATTGTGAATAGGATTGCACTTACTGGCAATGTTGAAAACAATATGGATATTACTGGCATGGGAACGAATATTATGACACCCAGGCTACCTCCTACAAAAACGATTAAACTTATCATGTATGCAATATATTTTTTTTCATCTACATTTTTGATAAATACATAACATACTATTAACGGTATTAATGCCCCTCCAATATTGATTGCTAGCAATGTATGGTATGCCACAAATACAGGTATATTGGCAAGGAACCCGAATACAGAACCTACAATAATCAATGATATGAAAAGCCTGTTTAAACCCCATCTTGTTGCGATATCTTCATAATCAACAACAAAAGAATACAGAATTATAAACGAGAGTAAAGGCAAAAGTATATAGGAAAGATTTCCTAAAACCTCATAGATTATGTCTAATAACAATAAAACCCCCCTTATCCATTATCGTTTTGAGAGTATCTCAGTATGGCACCGATTCCGTTGAATGTTTTGTAGAATAGTTCCCCCTCGTCGAACCCTGTTGAAATGAGTTCCACTTTTGTATGGTATTGTTCAGCCAGTTTGTAAATTTCTTCACCGACATCGTTTTTTGATTGTATCTCCATATCAACCCCACATTTAGGGCATTTTTTACCTTTCACATCGTCCTTGTTGTAGATGGCATTTTCAGTATAATTGCATGCTGGACACTTATAATAAACAATTACACCCCTGACATCTTCAGATAATAAAACAACGTCTACGATACCTTTAGATAACTTGGATATGACCTCTTGCACACCATACACAATAAGGTTATTACCTTTTTTTATTTCCAGCAAAAACCTTTCTACGAGTTTTCTTTGCCTGGTTATTTGGAGATTTTCAATTGTAGATGATGCCTTATTAACAAGTTCCTTTAAACCATACTCATCCGTATAACCAACATCAATTAAGGGGAGAATTACAAGCTTTTGCAATTCATAATGCAAAAAATTTTCAGAATAAAAAAAATCTTTAGTTGGGCCTGGCCCGCCGAGGATTATACCTTTCAGCTCACCTTTAACAGGCAAAAAAGCGCTTTCACACATCGTAGCAACCTTAACAAAAAATTCGTGAGCTGCGTGTTCTATTAAACGTTCGAACCTGTGCTGGGATTGCCCACCCTGACCGTGTTTGCTTGGTACAAGGGATTGTTCGTTTTTTATTGGTATGATCCTGGAACCTTTCAAAAATCCCAGTGTAGCTTCTTTTCTATCAAGGACTACTAAACCGTATACCTCACTTTCAACTACCATTGATTCTAGAGGTTCAGTATAAAAAAAAGAATCACATTTATACATATATATATTAATAGGTTCTATGGGTTCTATTATGTACGATACTTCTTCTGTAGCATCGTTGGATACTGCTTTGTTACCTACGAAAAATACCACTCCGTTAGGAGGAGGTTGTTTGTAGGTTTTGACTTTGTTTATGAGGGATTCTATAGCCCACATAACGTTTTTTCTTGTTACCCTTGATTTTATGTTTGATGATTGAGAATACTCATTCCTCAGGTATGCTATAACATCGGAAATTTGCCTGTTGGGAGGCACATACAGAGATATTAGCTCCGTTGCCCTGCCCTTGCACTGGGATATTTCCTCGAGCTTTTTCTTTAAGAAATACCTTTCCTGTGGGGATACATGATTAAGTTTCGAACTCATAAATGCACTTTTTTTTAATCTGTTAGATGCTGTTTTACCCTGCTTTCAATTATATCTTTGGGATAAGCTCCAACGATTCTATCCACTAATTTTCCTTTTTTAAATAGCAAAAGAGTAGGAATTCCCATGATATCCAGCCTCATAGCTGTGGACTGGTTATCGTCAGTGTTCAATTTACCTACAGTTAATTTACCTGCATATTTCTTTGCCAGGGCATCTACAGTAGGTGCTACCATCCTGCATGGTGCACACCACGGTGCCCAGCAATCAATAAGAACAAGATCATGTTCCCTGGTAAAGGAATCAAAGGTAGCGTCGCTAACATCGGTTATTAAACTTTCCTGTGTATTTTTGGATTTACTAAGGCTTTCTAGCATGCTCCTTAACTTTTTTTCACGGATTTTACTTAACTCCTCATCATCGTTCATAAGATACACCTCAATTTACTTTGCATAGCATCATATTATAGCTAAGATTATACTTAAAATTAACCATTTGCGTTTTGTAGAGAGGTTATTTATCCTTCTGATACACCTTAACTTGCAGGCATTGTATTAATGTTTTAGGAAACTACAAAATATACATAACTAGAGTTTTGCATTAATTTTATTTAACGTTGTATAAATAATTAATCTGGGTAGAAAAATTTATATTTTGGCT
>JBMFVL010000038.1:0-13433 GCA_049966015.1 Thermoplasmata archaeon
AAAAAGTCGTGGCCCCATTGAAGCATATTTACTATATATTTGTATATACAAAAATAAAAATGAAAATTTTTGTAGGTATACTGCTATGCTGTAATGGTATTACACTGCATAGTGAAAATACTTTATAGCCAAAATTTCTATCAAAATCAAAAAATATTAATATAAAGATGCATATAAAAGATTGATGTTACCACGAAAGGCATTATCTTTGATTTTAATACTAGCGATTACAATATCAATATTCTTCTCCATGTATGGAAAGGCACAGAATACTAACAGTGTTCTTGTCATAGAGTTCAATGAGCAAGTCGACCCCGGTGCAGTACATTTCTTCCAGGAATCTTTTCAAGAAGCTTCCTCTCAAGGCATTACAAACGTGATAATAGAAATGAATACACCCGGTGGATTATTGTCTTCCATGACAAGCATTGTTAATATCATAAACAACGGGGAACAAAACGGTATAAGTGTAACCACATATGTTCCACCCGGTGCTCTGGCAGCCTCTGCAGGTTCGTATATAGCAATGGCAAGTGATTTCATTTTAATGGGAAACGGTTCTGAAATCGGGCCATCTACACCAATTGTAGTAGGAGGAAGCGCTTTACAACAGAATCATACCGAAAATGCCATGATTTCGTTCATGCAGAGCTTGGCAAGTGCACACAAAAGGAATGCAAGTGCTGCAGCAATGATGGTTATCGATGATATTGCATACACTCCCCAGCAAGCTTTGAAAAACAATCTAATAAACGGTATATCTAATAGCTTACCGGATGTGTTATCCAAACTGGGAATATCGGGTTATAATATCATCTACTCCTCCCCTTCCATAACAGACCAAATAATAAGTTTTCTGAGCAATCCAATGGTAGACGGTATTCTGTTCCTTATAGGTATAGCCGCAGTATTAATCGATTTATTCCATCCCACAATTATACTGTCAATTTCCGGCATTATTATAATGGGGTTAGCTTTCTACGGTACTCAACTGATCGGCGCAAATATTATAGGACTTATGCTATTGATCATCGCTGCTTTCTTAATCATTTTTGAGTTTAAGGTAGGCCACGGTATATTCATTGCGGCAGGTGTAATCTTGATGATTGTAGGTTCATATATTTTACTCGATGGTATGGAATATTCCCCTGCTCCTTTCACAATATCGTATTATACCATGGTAGCCATAATGATTATCATAGGTATTTTAGTCGGTCTGTATATAAGATGGATCAGAAAAGCCCTTAATAAAAAGCCGTACACAGGCAGTGAATCTTTAATAGGAATGGAGGGGAAAGTAGTAAAGGATTTTGATCCAGAAGGGGAAGTTAAGGTGGATGGAATAATATGGAAGGCAAAAAGCGTTAATAATACCAGATACAAAGCAGGGGATACTGTAAAAGTAGTTAAAATTGATAGTATAACCCTGATCGTTGATGATGTAAATAATAAAGGTTCCAAAGATAACAAAAGCAACAAAAACAATAAAGAAAATAAAAAAATTAAAAAATAATGGAAGGTGTGAAAAATGAATAAGGCAATGTTGGTAATAGTAGGTATTCTGGCAATTTTAGCAATATTAATAGCGTTATCTTTAAGCATGTCTTCTATAGCAGGGGCTATTATATTGCTATTGATCCTGATCATTGTACTGCCCATACTGCTATCTGGATTTAAAATACTGAAGGAATGGGAAAGGGCACCTGTATTGTACCTTGGGAAATATCAGGGGTTAAAGGGGCCAGGTATCGTTTATATCCCTCCCTTCATAGGAAAAATCCCTATGATAATATCCACAAGAATGCAGGTGCATTCATTTAGGAGCGAACAAACCCTTACCAAAGACAACGTTCCCGTAGATATCGATGTTGTTATTTATTATATCCCTGTTGATCTCAGCAAAGTAGTGCTCAAGGTAGAGGATTTCAATACAGCAACTTCGTTAGCGGCACAGACCACGATGAGGGAAGTCGCAGGAAGCGCAACCCTGGACGAGTTGCTGAGCGAACGTGAAAAGATAGCGGCCAATGCCAGGCAAATCATAGACCAGAAAACAGAGGTATGGGGTATAAAGGTATCCAATGTAGAAATCAAGGACATACTTATTCCAGCATCATTGCAGGAGGCCATGTCCAGGCAGGCAGCTGCAGAAAGGGAAAGGAAAGCACGTGTTACCCTTGCTATTGCTGAATATGAAGTTGCCAGCAAAATGAACGACGCATCAGAAGTTTATAATAAAAGCAAGTACGGGCTGCAATTGAGATGGATGAACATTCTGTACCAGATAGGTATACAGAGCAAGGCATCTATGATCTTTGTTCCATCAGAAATGATGTCCGCTGGGTTTAGTCAGGGAATAAACCCTATAACTCTAATGGGCATGCAAGAACTGATATCCAAAAACAAGGAGAACGAGGAAAAAAAGAAAAGCAATGATAACCCAGCAAACTCATCAACAGAACCTATGGTGTAAGCGAAATTCTAAAATTTTAAAATTTTTTTCTATCTAGGAAGCACCTTGCTAAACACAAGGAACAGCAGGTTAGGTGTGTACACACCCATCGGGGTTATATATCCCGTTACATACCTTGAAGAAGTTACGTCAAACGCAGGGTTATACGCTTTAACACCTTCCGGTGCTGTTCTGCAATTGCCAAAACCCAGCACTTCTTCCTGGGACCTTTCCTCTATAGGTATCCTGCTTCCACTCATGATCCTTTTATCAAAGGTGGAAAAGGGCGCGGCAACGTAAAAAGGTATGCCATTTTCCTTGGCAAGAACTGCCTTTTCATAAGTGCCTATTTTGTTAGCAAAATCCCCGTTGGCAGCAATCCTGTCAGCACCTACAATAACCATATCTATTTTTTTTGAATACATGAGTAAGCCGGCGGCATTGTCTGCAATGATCGCATGGTCAATGCCCTCCTGCTTAAGCTCCCATGAGGTTAGCCGTGCACCCTGAAGCATGGGCCTGGTTTCATCAACATAAACGAAAACCTTCTTCCCTTTTTTAACGGCCATTCTAATAGGGCTAATGGCTGTACCCCAGTCCACTGTAGCCAGAGCACCAGCGTTGCAATGTGTGAGTATGGTATACCCATCCTTAATCAACGGTTCACCGTATTCCCCTATTTTCTTTACCTGTTCAACAAGTTTATCAACAAAATGATTGGCACTTTCAATTGGATCTATATCCCCCCCACTTTCGTAGGTGTTCTTTACAACATCTAGTCCGAAAAAAAGATCGTTTGCTGTAGGTCTGGTATTCCTTATTGTATTGTATGCAGCATTAAGCTCCTCCCCGTTTTTCAGTGCAACGGCAAGACCCATCGCTGCAAAAGCACCTAGTGAAGGTGCACCCCTGACTTTCATGGTGAGTATTGCACTGGCAATTTCCGAAGACGTCCTTGCTTCATTAACGATAATCGCATGGGGAAGCTGGGACTGATCGATGTACTTAACGGCATTGCCTTCTATCCACACAGCACGCATATCCAACGGTTGATCCTCTATGTTGACCTTCATATTAAGCTCCCTTTTACTTTATGAATAACAAACATTTAATCTTTCCTTTTGCAACACATTCAATTTTCAATGTTCAACAATTATACCATCCTTTTGCGTTTTTTGAAAAAAAAATTCATGCATCCAATTCTCCAATACTCACCTTGAATTCAGGCTAGTTACTCCTAAAGTGAAGTATAGATTGATAGTTGAGGTAGTAATGAATAGGATTATAGTGAATAAATATGACTTTTTGATCTTTCCATCAATACCAATTCTTCCATACTCTCCAAAATCTACCTGTGCCTGTTCTCCTGGATGTGTCTCAAACCTATATACTGCTTTTATCTGCTTATCAATCACTCCTGTATTTCCTTGCAGTATCTTTTACAAGCGTATAACTGCCATCAAACCCTTTCTCCTTTAGATTTCCATAGATTCTAATAGACGATAGATTGTATTTGTTTATCATTTCCTTTATTTCTTTTATGTATGGTTCTATCTTAGATGGTTTTTTGTTCCTGTAGTATTTAGGAATCTCCTTACTCTTTGCATATTTTCTTGCTGTTTTTCTATCAATATGCAATCTTCTAGATATTTCTGAGATGCTAGTTCTATGTTCATATGGATCAATCATAAACCAATCCTCCTCCGATAACAAAATATACACACCTCCAATATGGGTATAAAAGGGGTAGAGGAATATTAAACAGCCGAAAATAGGGGAATTTCAACTGCCGTTTACATTACAAAATTACTACAATTACAAAAGGATGGACATGAGTTTGTATGAGGATGAAATAATTACACCAGGCATGGCATATGAAATAAAGAGAAAAGATGAGTAGGAAACAGTAGGAAAGATTTAAGGTGTAAAGAGGAAATAATTTCATTGTCATACACATACTATTTAATGATGTAATCTTTATATACGATTACACATTTCACTATATTGTGTTTTTGGAGGATTAGGTTATGATGGATATGTCAAATTCAAGCATAGATAGGCTTAAAACGGGTACTACCACAGTTGCAATCGTTACCAAGGAAGGTGTGGTTATGGGAACTGAACACAGGGCTACAATGGGTAATTTCATTGCACACAAGGGTACCCAGAAGCTTTTCAAAATTGATGAAAATGTGGGAATGACAATTGCAGGCCTTGTAGGCGATGCCCAGTTACTAGTAAGGTATTTAAAGGCAGAAATAAGTTTATACAGGTTGAAACAGGGTAAGAACATTACGATTGAAGGTGCATCTACCCTGTTAGCAAATATTCTTACAGGCAACAGGTATTTCCCCTACTACGCATGGGTATTACTAGGTGGTGTTGATTATAACGGCAGCCATGTGTACTCTATAGACCCTGCAGGCGGGTACATTGAAGATAAGTTTGTTTCCGTCGGTTCGGGTTCTACCTTCGTTTACGGTGTGCTGGAAGATAACATTAAAGGCGACCTTTCGTTGAATGAAGCCATAGATCTCACGATACGTGGAATTTCCGCAGCTATGAAAAGGGATTCTGCATCAGGGGATGGCATCAGCATAGCAACCATAACGCAGAAGGAATTCAAGTTTATGGATGAAGAGGACGTAAAGAAAAGAATGAATAAACTTAAATTGTTATAACCCCTTAATATTTTACAATAACATTTTTCCTATTCACAATTGCTAAAACAGTGTGGTTTTTTATGATGGACAATCTCATATCGTCAGTAAGGAGCGCAATAAAAGAAGTGTTTGGAGATAACTGGGAAGCAACTAGGATTGACTTCGAGGGTCCTTTTGTTGTACTGTATACCAAAAACATGGAATTAGTTGCAAATCAACCAGAATTAATAAAAATGCTTGCAATGAAAATCCATCGAAGGGTTGTAATAAGGCCCGATCCGGAAATAATGATGCCTGAAGATGAAGCAAAGGAATTGATCTATTCCAAAGTTCCTAAAAGCGCGGAGATAACAGATATTTATTTTTTCAAAGACGACGGTGAAGTGGTAATAGAAGCCAAGAATCCCATGGAAGTGAGAGGGGAAAATGATAAACTGATCAATGAAATCAAGAAAAATATAGGATGGTTACCCATCCTGCACAGGACTCCCCCCTTGAAATCCAAAATTGTAGACGATATAAACGCTTTGCTGAGGCTGGTCAGGGAGGAGAGGAAAAAATTTTTGATTGATGTTGCGAAAAGAATTTCCAGGCCCAGGCTCAGTGAAGAAGGGGAAGGCATGAAAAGGGAAAGGATCCTCAGATTGACCGCTCTGGGCGGGTATCAGGAGGTAGGCAGAAGTGCACATCTGCTCATGTCCAATGAGAGTAAAGTACTTATCGAATGCGGTTATGACGTAGGCAACGGGGCGTTGCCGTATTTAAACATGCCTGAGCTTTTGCCACTTGATACTCTCGATGCAGTTATAATTACTCATGCACACATCGATCATTCAGGCATTCTGCCTGTTTTATTCAAATACAATTACGATGGCCCTGTTTATTGCACACCCCCCACAAGGGATATGATGACGCTGTTAATGCTGGATTTTATAAAGGTGAACCAGAACGAAGGTGGGAAGCCACTGTACAATTCTGAACATATCCGCATGATGCTAAAGAACTGCATTGCTATAAACTACGGTGAAACCACTGATATTACCCCTGATATGAGGCTAACCTTCCATAACGCGGGGCATATACTTGGCTCATCAGTAACCCATATACATTACGGGGACGGGGAATACAATATTGTCTTTACAGGGGATTTCAAGTATGAAAAGACCTGGCTTTTCAATCCGGCTACCAACAAATTCCCCAGGGTTGAAACACTGGTAATGGAATCCACCTACGGTGGTTACAAAGATATACAGCCGAGCAGGATGGATGCATCCTCCATGCTTACCTCTATCATAAAGCGCACAATGGAACGCAAGGGCCACATCTTAATACCAGTATTTGCTGTTGGAAGATCCCAGGAAACCATGCTAGTGTTCAACGACGCTATAAAAAGCAATGAAATGGAACCCATCGATGTTTATCTTGACGGCATGATTTACGAGGCAACTGCCCTGCATGCTAATTATCCAGAATATTTAAACTCCAGCTTAAAGGTTGAAATACTGAAAAACAATGACAATCCTTTCCTGAAACCCTACTTTAAAACGGTAGAAAACAGTGCAATGCGTGAAAAAATAATCAATGATGATACCCCTTCGATAGTTCTAGCAACTTCAGGTATGCTTAACGGCGGTCCTGTTATGGAATATTTTAGAAACTGGTGTTCTGATGAAAAGAATACCCTGGTATTCGTAGGATACCAAGCAGAAAATTCAATGGGGAGAAAAATACAGAGGGGAATAAGCGAATACAGCTACATGGACAAAAACGGGGAGCACAAAACAATCCCTGTGAAAATGGCTATTGAAACATGTGACGGGTTTTCAGGTCATAGCGATAGGAACCAGCTGATAAATTACGTTGCCAAAATGGAGCCCAAGCCAAGAATGATTATCCTTTCTCACGGTGACCCCCACAAATCCCATGAACTTGCGGTAACATTGAGAAACAAGTTCAATATCGAAGTTAAAACACCCTACAATCTGGAAACTGTAAGGCTACTGTAAACCTTTTATGTTGATATAAAGCATGATAAATACATATTAAATTATTAAAATAGATATATTTTCATAAATGAACAGAATCTAAAAACAATGAGTGTTACATAACGAAAATATTAAATTTGTATAGTTGGTATATTAAAGTATGAAATTTTTACCATTATTTGTTGTTATATCCCTTTTGTTTTTATCTTTTAATGGTATTGCAAATAACTCTGTAATTAAAAATCCCGGAATTTTATGGTACTCCAATTTTCAAGCCAAACTTGTAAACTCAACGGTATCCCCTCAAATGTTAATCTACAACAATTCTATACTAATCGGTGGAAATGGATCGTGCTATTCTTACAATTCAAGCAATGGAAAGCTGAATTGGATTTTCAATCCTGAGATACCTGACTTAGTATTCAATACCACCCCCATTGCTATAAATAACGTTGCGATAATCATTGGAAATACGATAAGCAGCGTCAATGTTGGAGGGAACAACAAATACAACTCTGCTGTATTCTGGCTGAACGTGAGCGATGGCTCTCTGTTGTACCAGTACAATTTTACTTATAACAATCCAGCTAATAAGATGGTCTACGCAGCCTCCCCGACAAAAGGTATAGGGGGCACGTTTTACGTAACCACAGACGGTGCCATTGCAGGAACAAACAACGTTTTTTTGTTTTCGATATATAGCAATAACCCCATAAAAAATGCCGGAATCGGGGCTGGTATTGTCAACAGTGCACCCCTTTATTACAATAACGCACTGTACATTTCCTTCAGTGTAAGCACGAACAACAAAGTTTTCTACATGTTGAATCCCACAACACTTGCAAACATGCCAGGATCTCCCAGTCCATTGTCTTTCAACAACATCTATTTTTATTCCTCTCCTGTGGGCTATAGCAATTACGTTCTCTTTTTTTCTTCTGTATGGAACTCCTCTTATTACAATCCCTGCATATACGTATTTTTCTCCTACAACTTCACCTTTTATAAAAAAATACAGATCAATGAACAAGGATATATTGAAAATTATGAATATATATACAATAACTCCCTTTATTTAGTGGTTAATACAACCAGATTATATGCACTGAATATATCTGACATGGCAATATCTCATGCAAGCCTCAAAACATCCGCGTTTGCCGGGACTGGATACATGATGTATTATGTATACAACAGTGCATTATATTCCTATGATATTGGCAGCAACATAACCTTATGGGCATGGAAGGGAAACCTTGCCAGTATGGCACCTGTAATAAGCAATGACATATATTCCATGGAAAACAACGGGACACTAGTATGCATAGGTAACGCAAGGGCATATATAAATGTCAATTACTCCCCAGGTATATCAGGGCATTCTGAAAATCTTTCTATGCTCGTATACTACGAAACATTAAACCATACCATATCATACGCTGGAAATTATTCGATAAATATCTATTCTCCCTATTACAACCTCTTCAACGGTTCCAAAAACATCTCATTAAAAACCAATGTAAAGGGGTATGCAAACGTTAATTTCATGCTTCCTCAGGTAAGCAATATAACCGTTATACCTTTGAATATCTCCTCAGGTATATACAGTGGTTTGATACCCTTCAACCATAAAGAAATCTTTATAACTGTATATCCCTCTGCTGTTTCCTTGCCAACCTTACCATTGATGTACAACGTTTCTACACATGTTTTATCTTATGGGCATAGTGCCAGAATCAGCCTTTATACCAATGCAACCACGGTAAGCAACATATCGATAAACGCCGTAAGCACTAACAGCTTCTTTTCCATTTATATAGAGAAAAACATAAAAAATAACAGCTTTGTTGTATACGTAAATGCCACGCAAAATTATTCCAGTATTCAATTAACAGAGGTATATCTGAACATATCTTCTTATAACTACAGAAACGATACAATGGTTTTTTCTTTTGCATATCAACCATATCAGAAACAGATTACGTTTTTATCGAATACCCAAAGCAGCACATTGAATATGATGAATCTGATATTGAATATATTATTTATTATAATCATAGCGTTTTTGATACTGTACATAGCGTTATTCGACAGAAGAAAAGGGGTAAAGGAGGATAATAGTGTAATTGAAAACATTTCAGGGGTGTCTGAAATATTCAAAGATTCCACAACCATGCCCCTCAATGAGTTCAAAAAGAAGGTAATAGAACACAATCTGGCAAGGACTGACAATATAAACAAATATATTAAAATGGCAAGTTCCCTGAATTACATAAGCATCGATGGAAATTCAGTCAACCTGAACATTTCATACAAGCTATCCTCTCTAGACTGGGGCTCCCTCTATCTAATGGAAGGGCAAGGCAATAGCAAGACCTATGCTGTTATTTCATGGCTGGTTTCTAAAGGCATGAACGTTTTGATCCTGTCTAGAATGCCTCCAGTCAAGGTGTTTTCAAAATATAAATATCCTCTGGAACAGGTCAAGGTGATATGGATCACCAATGAAGAAGGCAAAGAGAATATAAGACCTAAAGATTTAGAAAAATTATCCCTAGCAATTGCACAGTTTATAGAAAAAGGCAATGAAGGCATAATCATAATAGACCAGCTAGAATACCTCATAATAAACAATTCCTTTACCAACGTTCTTAAATTGCTGCAAAACATCAAAGACCACATTGCAACAAAGCATATATCTTTGCTCGTATCCATAAACCCTGAAAGCATAGACAAGCAAAGCTACTCTTTACTTCTCAGGGAAGCAGGAGATGTGCTATAAATCTGCTCATCCTTTTTACATGATTAATATTGAAAATTTTTATTGTTATTCAATTATTATACTATCTCATCTTTTCATCATGTAAAATTTCTTTAATGGATTTTCCTAACTCTTTAAGATATTCGCTCAGCATACTTTTGGTAATTCCACTATCGGACGTATAGAAGAACTTGGCTTCTGGATCAGAACAGAACAATGCAAGATTGAATTTATCTGCTATCTCTATCCTATTATCCTTTTTATGTATTTCAGATAGATGTGTATTAAAAACTTCTAAATCCTTTACATCATCAAAACTGAATATATCTATTTTCCCTTCTCTTATTAGCCGTATGATATCTGAAATTCTATTATCCATACCTGGATATCCGCCGTTAACATCACCCTGATTTTTTGCTCTTATTATCCTATTACCAACTTCTCCAAGCGCATAAATATTAATCCTGTAAACATCCCGACCCCAAGTTCTATAAAGCAATTTTCTAACTCATTCGTACATATCCCCATTATCTGCAATTATGAAATCAATAAGAAAATTGGCATCTAAGTGATAAACAATACTATTACTTGAAATAACCCTCACCCTTAAATAAGTAGCCCCAAATAATCCATTTCTTTATAGACTTGGTCTACGTATTCATGGCTTTTTTCATTGATTTTAAGAACATCCATTTTGAATTTTTGGTTCTATTTACAGCACTTTTCCATTCTTTCCAACCTGAATACATAAGAATAACAGTACTTGCAATTTCAAGCCATAAATTATCCTTTGAATTTAATATCATGGTAATATCTATGGCTTCTTTGCTCAATACTAAATCCGGATATCTTTCTATCTCATCTTCCTTTATGCCATAGTAATCCTTTGCAAGGTCCGGGGAATACGGTCCACGGAGATATAGAGAGAAGTTATAAGTAAATTCCCTGGTCTTATACTCCAAAAGATATACTATCTTTTGAACCCTCAACCTATTATCAAAATTATTTTTGGTGCCTTCTCCGTCCAGAGGTTTGAGTTGATGGGAAATCTCCAGTTATTTTAACAGATCAATGAGTTTTCTCCTGTTGTTATGGATATTATCTTCACTTTCAATGTTTCCCATACTATCTGTAACTATCCTTATCAATATATAAATTTATGTTTAAAAAAATTTCAATATCTATACACTATCCCACGTTTTTTGTAATATGAAATAAAAGGTTGAGGATAACATGGCTGCTTTAAATGAAAAGCACCTGCCATCCATCCGTTTCCTGGATAAAGGTTCCTGCACCTACAACATCATCCACGATCGGGTCAAGGTCTTCCTTCTTGATGTTCATTAAATCAGCAACCAAAGAGCACAGATATATCTTGGCTCCCATTCCCTTAGCTTCCTTGAGCATATCATACCAGGAAGCCATTTTGATATCCTTCATTCTCTGGGTTAAAAAGGGTACCATGCTCTGGACATCAGAGGGAAAGTTCATTTTCTTCTCCCCTTTAGTAAAACTAGGTGCGGCCCAGAAAGTAACAAAAATCTTCACCTGATTGTCCATTACCGCTGCGGATTGCGCTAATATGCTCGCTGCCATTAACTTATCTGTTGTCCCGCTAAACAATACTATACCTAAATTGCCCATTTTTTTCACCTTTCTATTTTATGTATACCATTATGTGATTATGCATATATAATACTTACTTATGTGAATAAACAATTATATGATAAAAATGATATTTACTATACATATCATATGATAGGATAAAATTATAAAATATAAAAATGATAAAAAGGGTTGAATCAAAACAATCCAGTTATGTTGCCATTATCATCGATGTCTATGTTGTAAGCAGAAGGTATTTTCCCAAGACCCGGCATAGTCATGATGTTTCCCATTATAGGTACAACATATCCTGCGCCTGAAAAAATCCTTATTTCATTGACCGTCACCTTGAAATTCCGGGGATATCCCTTCTTAGATGGGTCATCAGAAAGTGAATTGGGCGTTTTGGCAATGATGACATGCAAGTTATCCATTCCCAGTGCTTTGATGGTTTTAAGGTCTTCAAAAGCTTTTTTGGAATAAACAACATCCTCTGCGCCATATATTTTTGCAGCTATGTTTTCAATCTTTACCTCGATGCAGTCCCTTACATCGTATGTATAGTTAATGTTTTTATGGTTGGCTTTAATGGCATCTATAACCTTTTTTGCTAATTCTAAGGAGCCTTCAGACCCTTTTTCATATCCTTCGTTAAGTGCAAAATCGACCTTTTCGTTTTCCAGTAATTCCGACAATTTTCTAATTTCCCCTTCGGTATCGCTCCTGAACCTGTTTATTGCGACAACAACATCAACACCATAATTCTTTATTATTTCAAGGTGCCTTTTAAGGTTTTCAAACCCCCTTTCAATTGCCTGTGTGTTTTCAACATTTAAATTGTCTTTCTTAATTCCAGCATGGTATTTCAAAGCCTTTATGGACACGACAAGCACTGCAAGGTCAACCTCAAGTGAGCCAGTACGGCTAACCATATCCATAAATTTCTGGAATCCCATATCGCTCCCGAAGCCAGTTTCAGTAATGAAATAATCTGCCAGCCTTATGCCCATCATATCGCTGATCAAACTATTGGTACCATATGCAATGTTAGCAAATGGTCCGATGTGCACAAAAGCTGGCACATGTTCAGTTGTCTGTACCAGGTTAGGGTAAAGGACATATTTCAAAAGTGCACCCATGGAACCTGATGCTTTAACATCCCTTGCATATACCGGTTCTTTCTTGTTGTTAAGCCCTATCAAAATATTGGAAAGCCTGTTTTTCATATCTGAATAGCCTGTAGAAAGCCCGGCTATGGCCATGATTTCAGAAGCAGGCAAAATATCGAACTGTTCTTCCATTGTTATGCCATTTTCCTCTCCAAGCCCAACAACGACTTTTCTGAGGGAACGGTCGTTCATATCGATAGATCTATGCCAGAAAATCTTTTTTGGATTCAATGAAATATTATTGAAATACAGGGCACTGTTGATCATGGCTGAAAGCAGATTATGTGCCGAACTAATGGCGTGAAAATCCCCTGTGAAATGTAAATTTATATCCTCCATGGGTTCAACCATGCATTTACCTCCACCTGTTGCGCCACCTTTGATACCAAAAACAGGACCCAGGGAAGGCTGCCTCAAAGCAACGATTACTTTTTGGTTAAGTGCAGACAGTCCCTGTGCAAGACCTATAGAAGTAGTGGTTTTACCTTCCCCTGCTTCAGTTGGGGTTATGGCCGTTACTACTATGAGTTTCCCTTTCCTGTTGTTGCCGATCTTTTTAAATATGTCCAGGGATACTTTTGCCTTGTATTTCCCATATGGAATCAGATACTCGTCATCTATACCTATTTTGTTAGCAATATTGTTTATTTCCTCTAAATTGTTCATTCTTATTCACCCGCAAATAGAATGCCTTACAAATAGGTATATCTTACCATGAAAAATAAAAAAGAAACTCATATATAAGGCAGAAAGCTTTAAAAATTTAATGAACAAAAAATTGTTTTTGCTGACAACCTC
>JBMFVL010000039.1:0-13188 GCA_049966015.1 Thermoplasmata archaeon
ATTGCAGAGTAGATTATTAATGTTACGCTTTCATCCTCTTGCCAAGTCAATGGGTCTTCCCGCTCACGTTAGATAAAGACATTTTCAGAAACAATCTTTTTTGTTCATACATAATCCTTTTTATAGCCCATAAATAACAATGCAAGGTATTTCCATATTGGAAGCCGTATATTTTGGTTAAACCAGTTTTGATAGTGTTATATAAATCCGTTTATTGTTCTTTCCTTTATTTTCCCTTTTCATCATGGATATCATTCCCACTTCTGAACTGCTCTTAACATGGGTTCCTCCATCAGGTTGCATGTCCACACCTTCTATTTCAATCATTCTGTATATCTCAAGGTCTGGCAATAGTTCCTTTTTTACTCTGATCATGTCATCTCTAAGCTCTTCTTTTCTTATGTATTTTATATTTATTTTCACATCGTTTTTTACAATTTTATTTGCCTCTGATAGAATATCTTCTATAACTGATTCTGCTGAATCGTTAAGGTTGAAATCTATACGGGCTTTATCAGCATATATCTGGTTTCCTGTAATCTTTACTTTATAAAGGTTGTTCACCACACCGCTTATAATGTGCAACGACGTATGATATCGCATATGCATATATCTCTTCTCCCAGTCTATTGTTAGTTTGACAGAATCTCCATCATTGATGGATGCCTGTCCAGCTATGTGATGGTATACTTCATCGCGTTTTTGAACTGAATCAACCCTAAACATATTACCGTTATGCAATATAATCCCCGTATCAGATGGTTGGCCTCCACCTTCTGGATAAAATACAGTACGGTCTAGTACAATACCATCTTCACCACTTTTCAATACCACAGCATCACATTCTTTCATGTATGAATCATCCAAGTACAGCAGTTGTGTTTTCATGTTAATTGAATAAAATTGTATTGTAATAAAAGTATCTATTACATTCTGTAATATACAGACATTTTGTCTTTATTGTATTTCTATAAATGTTATATGGTTACTATGCTTCCTTATATTACCCAGATTTCATGCCGATATATATAACACTATTTTATTGATCTATGAAAATTCATTGCAAATATTGCCAGTGAGATATCTAAATTAACCCGCATTAAAAAGAGCAAAAATAACTTAAGATATAATGCGTTTAAATATTTGTTTACAGTGGATATATGATATGGGGTAATAATGTAGGTTGTAAATATGTGGAACATTAACAAAAAGGATATTGAAGAAAGCATAAATATGCTAGATGAAGCAATACAACTTAACCCAAATACACCTGAATATCACTACGAAAAAGCAAAAGCTTTAGTTGGGATCAATCTATTTAGAGAGGCTATTGAAGAGTACAATTTAGCAATACAATTGGATCCAGACAGAGCATGCTATCATTACGATAAAGCGAGAACCTTGGTATCCATGGAAAAATGCGAGGATGCACTTAAAGAATATAATATAGCAATACATCTTGACCCAAAAATATCCACCTATCATAACAAAAAAGCGGATACATTGATGAACTTAAACAGGTATGATGAAGCCATAAGGGAATACGACAACGCAATAAGTCTAAACCCAAAAAATCCAGAATATCATAGCAATAAGGCAAATGCATTAATTTTAATGAAAAAATATGAAGAGGCTATTAAAGAATTGGATAAGGCTATTGAATATGATAGGGATAGTGCATACTACCACTATGAAAAGGCAGATCTATTCATTTGCCTGAACAGATATAGCGATGCTATAAAAGAATGCGATATTGTTATAAATCTAGACCCAAATAGGGGATATTTTCATTATAACAAAGCCCTTCTATTGAAAAGATTAAAACAATACAATGAAACCTTAATTGAACTGGATAAGGCAATAAAACTGGATTATAATAATTTTTATACCCAGATTGCCTATGCACGCACCTTGGCATGTATGGATAGGCATATGGAGGCATTGAAAAAATTAAAAGAAACATTAGAACAAAACAAGGATTCTAAAAATGAACTCTGTGAAATGGTTAATTTAGAAATAAATACAGAAATAACTGATAAAGAAAGAAAAGTTCTTGTTGATTTTATAAATGAGATGTGCCGTACTATTTCTCAATGAATTTATACTCTTTTCAATACAGCACTAAGGTCCGTTTGTAATAATCTGAAATCTAGTTTTATCAATTATCCCGATTTTTTCTAGTATATTTAATTTGTATGGGTTTCCGGCACACCTTTTCAGTATTGGCTTATCTAGGACTATTGGTTCCATATCAATAAGTACGCATTTATTACCTATATCCTGGATAACTCATGTATGATAGTTTTTCATTATTAAGTTTTATATTTATTGATATTTATTGGATTTAGCTTATATGCTTCAAAGCAATGGCAATTTTTATTTGATTTCTTCATTTCACAGTTTTACATAATCTTTGCCTGATAATATGGCTTAAGATATCATTCTCATTGAATTTTGATGTGAAAAAACACATTATAGTTGAGTACTATATATTTATGCACCTATACACACCCCATAGCATTTTTACGCATTATCTATAACTGCCTTAATAGACATATACAGGGACCATCATATGCTTTTAATATTTCTTATTATGGAACTTGACCACCACAATTTATCAAACGGAAATTATGTCCCAGTATAGTATATGCTATTCCCCGCCTTTTAAATATGCTAGTAACCTTATCTACGTTGTTAGTAACATAATAAAAATTGAAATCAATTTTTTTAGTTTTCAACATTTTATTTAATGCAAATTTCCCATCCTTTTTTTCAAGTTCCTTTAGGGTATTATAAAATTTATTATTTAGGTTATTAACCATCTTATCATCTTGGATTTGAGGGTCTTTGACATTCTTCAATTCAATTATAAATGCACTTACTTTATCGTCATCACAAATCTTAAGAAGCAAAACATCTGCATGTGGCAACTCTTTAAAGGCATCTAACATTTCAAGATTTACTAGCATTATAAAATTATTAACTCTTTTAATAAGAAAATAGCATGAGCCATCAGTATAGGTTGAAACAGGTTCTTTGAGATTAGATATTGTTTCTCCATTCAATATCTGTTTTGATTCCTGTTGATTTTCCATTTATTTTAACACCTACATGTGTAAGTTATTACTGACGTCATCTACCCATTCAATAATTTTATCAATTACATTACTTGTTATTCCTGGAATCTCTTTGCCAAATTTGTTTAAATCGACTAGATTTACTTTTTTATTGCTATGATTGATGTAATAAACATCTATTTTTATATTTTTCACTCCTGTTTCTAGTTGATCAGCAAAGGAAGTTACTAACTCTTTATTTTTTTTATAAACTTCTGGATCAATGAACATTTCAATTAATTTTAATATCTGATCTTTACTCGGTTTCAGTTCATGTAGATAGTACATAACCATTCCAAACAGATCACTATGTGTAGAAAATATCACCCTGGTACCTTTTAATCCTAAATAAAGTATTACCATGGACATAATGATCTGAACACTTGGATGTAGCTGGGATTCAGGTTCTTCAATTATTAATATCCCTTTTTTACCCATTGTCATGGATGGTAAATATATTCCTGCTACTTCATTTGCCATAGCAGATGCGTAATCAATTGATATCTCATTATTATTACTATCTGTGTACTTTAACTCCAATTTTTTTGGATTATAAGATAAAGACCCTTGGAGTGGTATGAAAAATATTTTAGTGTTTAGATCGTCAGATTTATCTGAAATTTGCTGTGCACCAGTAAGTACCCACTTTTTATAATTTTCATAAATGAAATTATAAGTTGGTGTGTATTGGGATAGATTGAACGTTTCTTGCAATAATGGAGTTCTACCAAATGGTATAAACTTAACATCACATATATCGCTGATGTTTTCCATAACATTTCTTGCATGTTCAACTAAAGTTACTGCCAAACTATCCGCTATATTATTAGCCAATTCGATATTAATCTTTTTCAATATATGATTCCTAAAAAAATCGTCTTCCTTATAGGTGGATTTTTTGCTAATTTTTTGAACAATCTTTTCTATCGTATTTGTGGTATATGATTCTACATCCAGTAAAAGACTGCTGTATCTTTTATTTTTGAAAGAGGGTATATTTAAACTGATATTTACATCTATCTTAATGTTCATTGATTGGTCATTTATGTTGTTAATTGAATAATACAATTCATCTAATTGTAAATTGGGTATATCATTGTATATGACACCCATTAATGATGATACTGCTTTTAAATTAATACTTGTACTTTCTTGGCTTAACCTTAATCCCTTAAATGTTTTATCTATTTCATTGATTACACTAAATCCGTTAATACTCAGTTTATCTACTTTTTTAGATCCAATTATATGATAAAAATATTTTTTTAGCTCATCTTTTAATAAATTTTTGAGTTTATTAGTTCCAACGTTGATGTTTAATTCTTTATTTAATTTAAAGTTTATTTTATCGTCAATTATTTCAACAGGATATGAACTATCTATACTATTGGAAATTTTTTCGATGATTTTTTTTATCTGTTTATTATCAATGTCATTTTTATTTTTAATATATGTTAAAACATTTTCTATTTTATTTATTAATGTGAAATATGGAGACAATTCCATATTAATTTGATCTTCTATAATAGATTTAATTTCTCCTGACAAAGATTTCACTACAGTATCGTAGCTATATTTATCTAACATTGAAATGGATGCATACATGGCTCTCAATATAAAAGATTTGCCTGTATTTGGGTATCCATATATCATTGTAATATCTTTATTGACAATTTTACCCTTTTTTACTGGACCTAAGGAACCAAAACTAAAAGAAAACTCTTTATTCATTAATTTTGCACCTATTTTCGAATATTATATGCCTCATAATTAATTAAGATTATCTATGATTACATTTTGGAAAAACGTTCTTTATTGGATTGGATATTTGTCTCCATTCAGTTTAGAATTTTAGATTGATAATGCAAATGCTTGTAGATATAGTGGTTTATACCTACTGTTTTTACTATTGGTTTATTAATAATAAAAGATATAGTTTTCAAAGTGCTGCAACACATATATATTAGGTTTGTATAATTTGTAATCAAATGAAAGTAAAAGTTATCAGGAGTCCCAAACGTAAGAAAACTATTGAAGCACGTACTAAAGGAGATACCCTTTTTGTGTATATCCCATCAACAATGTCTAAGGAAAATGAAGACAAAGCTGTGAAGGAGATGGTTCAAAAAATTGCTAATAAAAGAAAGGCAAGGGAATATACTGATAAATACTTAATCAAAAAATTCGATGAATTCAATGCAAAATATTTTGAGGGTAAACTTAGCATAAAGTACATAAAATTTGTTACTAACCAGCATGTTAAGTTGGGTAGCTGTACGCCGGATGATAAAACCATCAGGATTTCAGATAAGCTTATTGGTATGCCAAAATGGGTACTAGACTATGTTATAATCCATGAAATGGCACATCTCATTTATCCGAATCATTCTAAAGGATTTTGGAAGAAAGTTCATGAATATAGGTACACTGAAAGGGCAATAGGTTTTTTGATCGCTAACGGAATGAATCAACAGAAAAACAAGGATTATTGAATTTTGTGTGTTCTAATATGTTTATTTTATAGATGTTTTAATAATAAATACGATGATAAATGCATTTTAAACATATAATTAATAAATGCTTATTGATATATATTTAAAAATCAACATTGCTTAAATATATAATACATTTATACACATAAATAAATATGAAGTCTTTATATATACGTGAAATATGAATTTTATGGTGATATGGTGATAGATTATCTGGCAGTAATGCTATTGAATTTATCTTTTGGGCTATTTGTGGCGGGGATATATTTTTTGAAATTGGATTATTTGAATCCAAAGAGTTCTGAAGAAGAGATGAAAATTAGAAAATCATTCAGTGTAGTGGGAATGGGATCTGGTTTACTGGCTTTTATATTGGGTTTATCTATAGTTTTAACCTGGCCCCTTATAGGGAGTTATAATATTCTATTTGGAGAAGCTTACACAATATATGGGTTAATACTATTGATTGCTAGTTTTGTTGCATTCAATGGCTGGGATTTGAGACCAGTCGGGTATTTTTCTTTATTTGCAGGCATTTATGCCTTTGTTGATGCTTATGGAGTATATATCCATAATTTCACAACAGAGCCGTTATTAACAGTTGCTTTGTATTCATTCCTTGGTATTGCAGCAATAATGATAACAATTTCTGTGCATACAAAAAATGTATGGGTTTGGAGATTAACCGCACTATTTCTATTTTTGGCAATGATTGTTGCTATGATAGTTGGCTATGGAGCTGCTTTACAACATCTTGGATCTTTCGCCACATACAAGCCATAAACAAAGTCAATTACCCAATAGAATAACCAATTATTAATTTATTTTTTAGTGTTGATGTTTCTATTTTTACGCTTTATTATTAAGTAGGCTATTAAAGAGGATATTACAATAATTATGGAAATTATACCAATGTATTCCATACTATTTATATTTCCAATATTGCTGGTTGTGCTGTTTGAGATTTTATTAATTGGATTAAAAATTACATGTATAACAACCTCTTTGCCTGAAATGTTGACATATCCAGTAGTTTTGTTAGCATAATAACCTTTGATTGTGCCTATACTATATCTATACGAACCGTTGGGTTCGTAAAATTTTATGGTATTATTGATGGACTCAAAAGATTGCCCATTGCTTAAATTTACCCACCATATCTGGTTACTCAATCCTGTTTCGTTAAATATTACTTCATATTCTTTTTCTTTATATGTAATGTTTACCTCTACTGTTCTGCCTGTTACGTTGAATGACCCTTTATATGGTTCTGCATAATAGCCTGATATGTTTGCTATAGTATAACTGTATGTACCGTTGGGTTCGTAAAATTTTATGGTATTATTGATGGACTCAAAAGATTGCCCATTGCTTAAATTTACCCACCATATCTGGTTACTCAATCCTGTTTCGTTAAATATTACTTCATATTCTTTTTCTTTATATGTAATGTTTATCTCTACCGTTCTGCCTGTTACATTGAATGATCCTTTATATGGTTCTGCATAATAGCCCGATATGTTTGCTATAGTATAACTGTATGTACCGTTGGGTTCGTAAAACACAATAATGCCCGTATTTGATGATTTTTCTAATCCGCTCAGATTCACCTGCCATGTTGTATTGTTTGCTAATCCTGTCTCCTGGAAGATAACTTTGTATAATGTGTTTGTTACGTTGGTAGATATGTTAAGTATATCTACATTCCAGGATGAATTGGCAACGTTACTCTGATTTGAAAAGCAAATATTGAATGTGATTTTATTGGATAATGAGGGTAGATAGTAAACCATAGATTTTTTTTCACCGTATTGCAGAAAACCATTTATGAAATAATATGCATATTTGGATCCGTTAACAGATGTTGCTATTATGCTTATATTTAGTAAAGGGAGCGGTTCATTATTGTACAATACCATGGATATACTAGAAAAATGATGATTATATTCCTTTGATATTGAGATGAAACCATTTGCTCCGATATATCCCAAATTTCCATTAAATCCAGCACTTATTGAGTTGTTTGAAATAACTGGCATTATATTGATAGAATTATTATAGGATACATTCCAGGACATGTTGTATTGTATATCTTTAATGTACGCAATGTATGGATTGTTGAAACTCAAGGTTAAGCTCAAATTGCTGGTAGTATAAAAATCAAAAGATATGCCAAACACATTCAGTGGCATAGAAAGGTTGTACTCTCCCGATTTAGATAATGTGTAATTTAATTCCAGGTATCCACTTCGGTTCATTGCACTTACTTCAATATGAGTCCCGGAGGGTAAATAGGCAGTGTAATAAAATTTTATGTTATTAATCTGGCTATCAGAATAATAAGTGACTTTTGATGAACCATTGATTATAACGTTTTGGTTTGCCTGCCCCAGTAACTGTATCCCAACAACGTTATTTATCACATTAGAAAATATAGATGAAGACCCTGGTGCATAGGATATGTTATAAACATTCCATGCACTTGGAGAATATTCAAAATCAGCAAGTTGTCCCCATAATTCTTGCGAAGAAGGAAACCCTCCAGCTTCATCCATAGACCATATACCTATTCCGTTTATTCCTACGCTTTCCAGATAATTTATACGTTCGTTCATTTGCTGATATGTGAAATATGCGTTTGTATTCGGGTTTGTAGTCATAAGTAAAATAACAATTTGATCGGGTGATATGTATTTTCCAACTGCGTTGAGCATCGAAGATACAGCATCAATGAAACTGTAAGAACCGTAGGAGAAATATCCTTCATAACATTGTGGCATAATGTAATCTACATTTATCCTGGTATAGGGATTGTATATGTAATAATCTAAATAGGAGTTGGGGATGCCATTATATGCTGGTTGTGGAGCAACAGCCAATTTTTTACCATAGATATGCAATTGGTTGGCAAAATCGTTCAGGAATGATATATAGTGCATAGAATCTTCTAATGTATAACCAGTAGTACCTTCAAAGTCTATGGAATATCCTGCGTAATTATTGGATACTGCTAAAGAGACCGCGTTTGATATAAAAGCGCTTTGAACATTAGTGCTATTCAGAAATGCTGATGTCCTAGATACATTATAATCGTTAACGATCATGGGCCATTTGGGTATGTTGTACAATGAAGCATTATACCCAACACCACCATCCCCAAAATCACCTAAAGTAAGGGAAGAGGTAAGATAATATTGCTCATACTGTAATCCACTGATAATATTAGAATAATTGGCTAAATCTTCTACATATTGAGGGTAATCGGGGTATATATATGGCATAACGATCTTTTTTAAAGAGATGTCAGTGTAGTTATTGTACAATTTAGTATTTAAAATGGAGGTACTTTGCATCGTTACTTTGTATACATATTCTCTTTCAATAAAACCAGTATATCCCAAAGTAGCATTATTGAAAAATATTTGTACCCATTGTGTATTATTGTTTCCTTGATAGGTTTTGTACGTAGCTAGCACGTAAATTTGGTTTTGATAAACCTGTCCTATTATAGAAGAGGATGCATTAGGAGTTGTAATTACTTGGACAGTTGGTGCATTGACTTCAACTGCTATCTGTATATAAGGGCTTGGCAATAAAGGTGTTGTATAGTAAGAAGATACCCATCCACTTGTTCCTTTCCAATAGATTCTATACCATATATCGTTGCCATAAATGCTTGTTCCGTTGGCTTCTTTGTACGCATAAAATTCACTTCCATATGAAACCTGACCTGCGATGCTATAGTTTGTGCCAGGGCCATCCCTTACATTCAAAGTTTGGGCGGTTACCTTAATTATTTTTGAAATGTTATTGTAATTGGGCTGGGCAACGAGAACTTGGTTGTGATTTGCAATTGGAATGTTATTTAATAAAAAAAAGGAAATGATTACTACTATTGTGACGGAGTTTATGTACTTCATTTCTATTGATTTTATGTAATGCCAATTTATAAATTCTTTCATTACGGTTGTTTTCAATGGTTTTTTATACACTGAATAACTACCATAATTTGAACTTTGAATGTGAGATTAATGACTTCATTAGTGCATAAAATTTCATTATGGTTCCAGTTAACCCAGCCAAAGAAAACCGCCTTGCTTTTGCTGGGAGGGATTGCTGGTGGCTTTTTGGGATATAATGGGAAAAACCTTATTCCTATTATACTAGGAATCGTTGCACTGTTTCTAGCTTGTAGTGGTGTTAATACGATAACCAATTTTATTGACATGGATATTGATATATTAATGGATAGAACCAAAAATAGAGTTTTACCGAGTAACAGAATACCTCCAAAAAAGGCTTTGTACTTCGGTGCAGGATTATTAGCAATATCTATTGTCATATTACTTCCAAATTATATTTTTGGCATTTTTTGGATTTTGTTCGGATTTTTCTTTGATGCTATCTTGTACAATTATTTAACTAAAAGAAAAACACATTGGAATATACTTATCGGCGCTCCTGCTGGTGGTGCTCCTGTCTTTGTTGTATGGAGCGTTGCAACTAAAAATTTAGTAGCTTTTGCACCATTAATGCTGTTTGGTGTGGTATTGCTTTGGACACCAGTTCATGTATGGACCCTTGCACTGAGATATTCAGAAGATTACAAAAAGGCAAACGTTCCCATGTTACCAGTTGTTAAAGAAAAAAAACTGACTGTTTATGTAATTGCAATTATTGCGTTGTTGCAATTCTTATTTTCTTTGTTGTTTTATTACCTTCTATATTATTCTAAATTTACAATTTTTATGATTTTTTCCATTATAGGATTGGCTTTTTCATTGTACTTTGCATCCATATGTATTAATTTCAATGACAAAAAAGCTTTTACTATTTTCAAATTGACTTCAGTATATCTGGCTATTGTGTTTATTTCAGCAGTTATATATCCATTTATAAAATAGATTTACAGTTTGGTCAACATTTTCTTTCTCTGTGCAGCTGTATATCCTGTCACTTTTTCTATAAATTGGTTGTATTTTTTAATCGTATCATCCACTTTAGTATCGTTTATTGAACTGGATTTTGTTTCCACTTCTATCACTTTATCTTTGGATATTTTTACATGGATCTCTTTAAGTGCACCATAGCTTGAATTATATACTCCATTATTTTCAGAGAATCCACCAAAAAATTCAGTAAGGGCATTTTCTAAAAATTCCTTGGTTATTTTGTTTTTACATTTGTATTCTCTCATAATAAATTAAAATAAATGCATCAAATTTATAAAGTTTTCTGATACAGAAGCTTTTGAATGGAACAAGATTAAAATGAACCTGACTTCTACGACTTCATTATGAACAGTTTAAGGCAATTAGAGGCCCTTACCCAAACGGAAAAATGCTTAAACCCTGAAAATAAAGCAAGAACATGAAAACAGTTAGTGTTTTGTATTATTGAAACCAGCAAATCAGGTTAGGCAAGGAGGTTTTAAGTAATGCCAGAGTTATACTCCACCCCAAACTCAAGTTACCATAAAAAAATTTAATAATGTTCCAATCTATTGTTTATATGAATAAAATTAGTTATAGAGTGTGTATATTTGAAAGAAAAATCAAAAAAGGTAAAGATATCCTCAGCTGTACTGAAGGATCTTATAGAGAATTATGGATATTCCATAGAAGAACTTGCAAAAAAATTAAAGGTTCCTACATCTAAAATTAATGATGTTGAAATGGGAAAGGAGGACTTTACACTTAATCAGATAAAAAAATTATCTCAAATCTACAATATTCCTATTGCAGCTTTTTTTAGTGAAGATTTGCCATACATGCCAGAGATTGTAGACTATAGAGTTAATAGAGAGAAAAAATTGAATCCATGGATTTATACTAGTATAAGGAGAGCGCAATATTTGGCAAACGAAATTGAAAATATAAGTGGAAAAAGGTCAGTAATTCCTAACTTTTCTTATAAATCTCCTATTCAACTTGCGGAAAAATTCAGGGATTATCTGGGTGTGGAATTACATCAAGCAATAAAGGGGAAAAAAAGATAGAATATTATAAAAAGCTTATAGAAGAAAAATTAAACGTTATTGTGGTTGAGTATCCTTTGAAATCAGAAGATGTAAGGGCATTTAGTTTGAATAGTAAAATATCTATAGTCGTTTTAAATGAAAACGATAATGATTCTATTAAATTATTTTCTTTATTTCACGAAATTGCACATATATTGAGAGGGTCGCCAGGATTATGCTCAATCGATATGGAGAATAGTAACACAGATATAAAAGAAAAGTTTTGCGATCATTTTGCTGCTGAATTTCTTGTACCTTATGACGATATCAGTAAGGTTTTGAAAAGTGATGATTTTATCAATGGCTTAAAAAGTACAGATTCTTACTATAAATATTTAGATGTTCTTGTTAAAAGGTATGGTGTAAGTAAACATGTTATGATAATCTATCTACTAGAACATGGATATATAAGTAAAGAGATATATAAAAATTTTAAAGATAAACTAGACATAAATAAAGTGAATAAAATAAAATTTGGGCGTAAGAATTGGGAAAAAGTGTATTTAAACAGGGCTGGCAATCTAGCAATACATGAAGTAAGTGAAGCATACAAGAAAAAAATAATATCATTCTATGAAGTAATTGAAATTTTGGATATAAAATCAAAATATGCTACAAAATTTATGGAGTACTAAGTATGTATTCACAGATTAATTTTAATAAAAAATATATTATTGACACATCTGCTTTGGTAAACCTCCATTATTATCCTAGAGATTTGAAAATGTTTGCCCCTATATGGATGACTTTAGAAAGTATGGTAAAGAATGGTGATCTTATTGCGCCTTTGGAAGTTTATGAAGAAATTAAGAGTAAAGAGGATGAAATATTAGAGTGGTGCAACAAAAATAAAGATATGTTTATAGATATTGATGATATCCAAACAAACAATTTAAAAAAAGTTGAAGTAAAATACGATAAAGAAGTTTGGAGGAAGAATATTAGTAAAGTTGGTGGTTGGGCAGACCCATGGTTAATCGCTTTATGTTTATCAAGACCAGACTTAACGGATAAAAACATGTCTTATCCTATAATTATTACTGATGAGAATAATCAAGGAAAAAATAAAATTTCAACAATAGCAAATATGTTTGGCATAAAGTGTATAAATATTATAGAGTTTTTTAGAGATAAAATAGATAATAACCCATAACTCCTCTATACTCCATACTAAATCCAAAATAGTCATGCGCAATTTTCATTAGAAAGGTGAAAAATGCAGGACCAAATAGTAATTTCACTGCATTTAGTAAAATTGAATGTGAAATCCCTTTTATTTCTGAACTTGGAGTAAAATGGCCATAAAATGGAACAATGACATGTACGGTTTGTATGCCATGATACAGCTTATCTTAAAAATAATTTGGTGTATTATGGTAGCAAATATTTTATTAGATTGACTAAAGATATATAATATAGTAAACTACCCCTCGCTAACGCAAGGGGCTTTCCATAAGTTGATTCGCATGTTGCACAGCAGCGTTGGACAAACCAACTTCATCTGGACGCACGAGCCCGTTTACAGGGACTCTCCTATTGGAAATCTGGAGGGTATTATGGT
>JBMFVL010000040.1:0-12798 GCA_049966015.1 Thermoplasmata archaeon
TATATGTTAAATACCAAAAAAAATATACTTTATGTTTGTGAGAATCATATTGGATACCAATGCCCTTCTGATCCCCTTTCAATTCAAAATCAATATAGACGCAGAACTAGAAAGGTTATTCGGAAGTGTTGAAGTACTTGTGCCCTATTGCGTAATAAAAGAATTGCACGGTATTAATATCAAAGAAGAAATAAGGAAAGGTGCACTAATGTTATCTGAAAAATACAAACATGTTGAATCTTACAAAGAAGGTGATGAAGGTGTATTGGAAACAGCAATAAACACAAATAGTGCTATATTGACCAATGATATAGAACTGAAAAAAAATGCTATAAAAAAGGGAGTTATGGTTGTATCGATGAGGGGTAAAAATCACCTTTATATCTGTGGTAGAGGTAAAGAAGAATGGTAATAAACGTGGCTGAAAAAATATATATACTTAAGGTTCTAGCAACACAATGCAAGGAACCCCTTACGACAAAAGAGATCTCTAAAATATTTAATTTCAGCCAGCAATCTGCAAGCAGGTGGTTAATATTGCTAGAAAATGAAAACCTTATAAAAAGATACAAAGAAGGTACCAAAGAGGTGATAAAAATAACCTCTGATGGCATGACTCTTTTAGAGCATGAGTACATAGAATACAAAAAATTATTCAATGGTGAAAAAGTGATAAATTTTACTGGTAAGGTATCTTCTGGATTAGGGGAAGGTACATATTACATAACGAGAAAAGAATATCTTGAGCAATTTGAAGAAAAACTTAATATCAAGCCTTTTCCGGGGACTTTTAATGTTAAAATATCACCTACAGATGAAGAAAAATTAAAAATTCTGTATAACTCTAAAGGCATCGCAATCAATGGGTTTGTTAGCATGGGTAGGTCTTTCGGTAATGTTTATGCCTTTAAAGCTATGCTTAATAATATAGTAGTTTATATTATTATACCTGAAAGGTCACACTATAAAGATGTACTGGAAATAATATCTGACTTTTTTTTAAGAGAAAAATTAAATGTAAAAGATGGAGATACTGTTTCTATAACCGCTTACATAGGTGAATAAATGGCAAACCCTGATGAACTAGTAAGCCACTGGACAGAGCATGACCTCTTGGATGGTAAATTGGTTGAGGCTTATGTGGTTATATTCAATACTGTTGGTTGCGTTTTCAAAGGCAATAAAGCATGTACAATGTGTGGATATGTCAATGATGCCTCCCCTACATACATTACCCCTGAAAATCTTGAAAATCAGTTAAAAATGGCATTAAAATACTACCAAGGTCAAAAAGTGGTTAAAATGTACACTTCTGGAAGTTTCCTGGATCCTAATGAAATTCCATATGAAATGGGATTGAAGATAATAGATCAATTTTCCACAGCTGAAAAAATAGTAATTGAAACCCGTCCAGAATTTGTTAACAAGGAAAGGGTAAGGGATATTGCAAAAACCAATAAAAAAATATATTATGCAATGGGATTAGAAACTAGCAACGATTTCGTAAGGAGAAAATTCATAAACAAAACCTTTTCATTGGATCTATATAAAAGTAAATATCGCATTATAAAAGAAAACAATGGATATGTTAAAACGTATCTTATGCTAAAGCCTCCCTTCCTTACCGAAGAAGAAGCAATTAGGGATACTGTGCAATCGGTTATTGACATCAAAGATTATTCTGATGAAATATCCATAAACCCAACCAATATACAGAAAAAAACAATCGCTGAAAATCTATTTTACAAAGGGGTATACAGGCCACCCTGGTTATGGAGCATAGTAGAGGTTCTTAAACAAACCAGTGGTATAGGTATACCTATAATCTCTAAGCCTACAGGTGGTGGCACATTGAGAGGTGCTCACAACTGCTATAAATGCGATAACATGGTAATGAATGCCATTGACAAATTTGTATACTCTAACGATAAAGAGGTTTTCAACGATATATATTGCCCCTGCCAGGAAGAGTGGAGAATGTACAGGAAAATATCCAATATAAACATAAACAATGTTTTCAATCTCAAATATTTAAGCGATTTTGTTTAATGCATATATGACATCCAAATACATCTCTATTGTTATAGAAGGCATAGTAAGAGAGAAAGCACGCAATGTATTAACATCAACTTCTCCAACGAATCCTATCTCGATATTTCCTACCTTGATGTCTGCACCCCTCCCTCTTAAAAGGAATCCCTTTGAGGAAGGCACAAAAGTACTTTTAATCCCTTGATGTTCCAAAATAAAATCGGCAATACTTTTGGCATCTGTATAATTTATACCATTCTGAAGCCAAAGACATCCAATTGATATTTCTCTGGTGTTTATATTATCTTCCTTCCTTACCACTATTCCCCTTTCAAAAAACTTTTGAGGATAAGGCAAATTCTTTTTGGTTTTTGCCATTTGAAGCAATGAAAAGGCGATATTCGGACGGATGGAATCAAAAAGTGATGAAACTGGATTTTTGATTTTCAAAGGGCTTAAAGTCGCCTTGTGCATATCCTCATAACTACCTAGAATCATGTTATGTGATTGAACAAAACCGTACCCAATAAAATAATTTTCAAAAGACAGGTAATATTCTTCTCTCTCATCTGCTAACCCTTCTGTATATAAAGATGGCTGGGTTGGTTGTATATTGTTATAGCCATAGATTATACCCACATCTTCCACAACATCTATATCGTTGAGAACATCAACTCTAAAGGGAGGTATTGTTACATCCAAAAAATCATTCTTTACTGAAACTTCATATCCTTGCATAGAAAGCATATTAGACAAATCATCATCTCTAAACTCAATTCCCCAGGTATCTGAAAAAAAACTTTTTTTAATTTTCATGGATCTTCTATTCCAATTAGGTGTGATTTTTTTATAATTTCCATAATCAATATTCATGCGCATAACTTTGGAAGAGTGCAGCAAGAAGGGAAAAACCATGAGATTTAGTATCTCTTCAACCTTTCTTTCTATTGTCCCTGTGACCTCTACAAGAATAAAATTGGTATTTTCAGAAATTTTACCGTACATTTCAGAATTTGTTATGGGCACCATGCTCATTATGTTGTTGTTTGCATCTTTTAGAATCAAACCAGTTTTGCTTGTCAAATGCCTGTACATGACCCCCTTAGGATGTTCATTCAATATTTGAAATCCAGACATTGGAGTGTTATAATCCAAAGGTACAAAATTTATTTTATCAAAATCTTCTCCGGTATATCTTAAAGGAAATGATTTATCGTAAACAGGGTAAAGTCCAATGCTAGCTATTTTCCTGTTATTCCCAATTGATTTAGCTAAAAGTTCTTGATAGTTGATTATGTATTTTATTTCATCATTTGTTAGATTGATATCTTTAATCAATGCCAAACCGATGTATGGTCTAGAAGAAACCCTTTCAGTGTCGACGTAGGCAGTGTAATTGCTATCCTGTACACTACCAATATTCAAAGGTTTACCCATTAAATTGGATATGAAATAAGCCATCCCTTCATTAGAAGCAAGGTCTAGCCTATCTGGTGTAATCTCTATATGTATTTCTTTATCCTCTACTTTCTCTATATTGAACTTAGAATTTTGTATATGCTTTTCCATAAGATCATAGTCTACATCGATTCTAGAATATTTCGCCATTAACTCCATATTTAAAATTACTACCATTATTATCACTCTATCTTTGTATCGTGAAGGGTTCTGATATCGTTAATGCCCAGTGAAGCCATTGCCAATCTATCTATTCCCAGCCCCCATGCAAGAATAGTATAATCTATTCCGAAAATTTCTTTTATTTCTGGCCGTATAATGCCCCCCGGTAAAGCCTCAATCCATCCTAGGGTAGGGTGATTTATATACCCTTCTACACTGGGTTCAGTAAAAGGGAAATAGCTCGGTTTGAACTTGATTTCCTCAATTCCCATAATGGAAGAAAGTTTTTTCATAAAGCCTAGCAAATCCCTAAAGGTTAATCCATATCCTCCTATTAAACCTTCGCACTGGTAAAATTCAATATTGTGTTTGTTGTCAATGGAGTCCGGTCTGAAATTTTTATCTATAGAAAACATCTTAAAGGGTTGCTTTGGTAATTGAGATAAAAAGTGTGCACTCGCTGCCGTTGTCTGCGATCTCAAAATGTACTGCTTGCTTTTTTCGTATGAAAAACCCGTTCCCCATCCTATTCCATTTCCTATTCCATTTTCATGAATATTTTTTACCTTCTCTAAAAATTTTATAGGTACTTCGTCCTCTATCTTTGTATCTATAATGAATATATCGTGTATGTCTCTAGCAGGGTGGGACTGAGGCATGAAAAGGGAATCACAATTCCAAAATTCAGATTCTATAATGGGTGTATAATACTCTACAAATCCTATGGAAAACAAGGCTTTTCTAACTTTCCTAACCCATTCAAGGTAAGGATTTTTCAAGCCCGGAAAAGTTTTTTTAACTGGCATATTAACATCATAGGGCCTTATTACAACATCTTTCTTCGATTGGATAATCTCCGAAGTAATATGTTCCACAACTTGTGGATTGTCTTCCAAATGATCTAAAAGTTCTTTTCCTTCTTCTGTTAAACTATACCAACGTTCATTAACTACGCTCTTTTTAACAAAACCATATTTTTCCAAAGGTTCTGCTATATCTTTGCTTACATGTTCTATTTTAGAGGGTTCTAATACACCATTTACAACCTCTTTTTTATTTGTTGATATTTTCTCAAAGGCATTCTTAAGTTCATTTATATAATCAGGTTCTTTATTTAGTAAAACCACTATTTTCTGGTTTTTTTGTTCTTCTATATTTACAATGCTATTCTTTTTCAGTCTTCCAATAGCAGCAGAAACTGCATTTGCTTCCCCTACATATTTCACAATCTCACTTAAAGGTAAAGATTTTTTTTCTTTAAGTAAATAGTAAACCTTCTCATCTGGAATACCATTGTCTATAACTGCCTTTCCACTACTGGTAATGACGTACATATCATTTGTATTTAAACTGGTTTTTAATATTCCCTTGGAACATAGCCTTTCTAAAATGCCTCTAAAACTCTGTTCTGAAAATTGCAAGTCGTTTGAAATTTTGTTTTCACTAGAATACCTATTCCACGCGTCCTCTATTGCCTCAAGTGTAAACTTATCTGATGATATATATTTTTTAATAACCTTCAATACTTCTTTTTCGTATGGATGAAGTGTCTCCATTCAAATCCCCTTTTAATAATAACCAATCTTTATAGTTGTATTATTTATAAAGATTTACCCCTCCTCAATGCCCATTTTTTAGCCATACCTATCCATAAAGGTACTTTCTGATAATACGCAATTCCATTACCAGCAGGTGTGCAATTCCCTTTTAAAATGTTGTCATATATAGATTCTAATGTACTGGAAGGCGAATAGATAACTGTATAGGCATTTCCAAGGGCCGGTGCATTATGACAATCACTCCCCCCCAAACCGGGCAGATTCATGTTCATTGCAAGTTTTTTAGCTTTTCTATTTTCTCTGTTAGAAGATCTACCATTTATTGTTTCAATTCCATCAATGTTCTCTAATAATTCCTTTTTGTATACTTTATGCGGTGATCTATATGGATGCGGGGCAATGGCAATCCCATGTTGCATATGTATCCTTTTAATGCTTTCAATATAGTCCATACCACGTTCTATTTTTTCGTTGATAAAGAGGGCAATCAAATGGCCCTGAGAGGTAGATATCTCTTCCCCGGGAATAACAATAAGGCCAGCTTTTTTAATAATTTTACCAACGGTGTTGAATCCCTCTAACGTATTATGATCAGTTATTGCAACTCCGTCCAAATTCTTTATTTTGCAGTAACTAATAATTTCTTCTGGGGTAATTGCAGAATCAACAGAATATATCGTATGTACATGGAGGTCTATCTTATACATGGTTATCAATATCCTTGAATTCATATGAAAAATAATGCCTATCGTTTAATATTATCACCAATGCTATTATAGCTATGACCATCTCTACAATTCCTAGCAAGTACATAATAAGGAATATAGATGATGTTGGAGTCGAGAAAAGCAAAAACACAATGGGTATTATGATAGAAGATCCTATTATGCCTAAAACCGCAGCAAATTTGTATCTATTATATATGTATATACTTGCAACTATTGTAAGCACACCCCACAAAAGAGTGTAAAATGCTGAGGATAGAATGGAGGCAATGTAGTCATCCCAGCTTAAATATGTAGTAAGGTATTCAACGGTATAATTAGAATTATTATTTCCCCGGGGTTTGTTCAAAGATATATAGAATGTATTGGTGTTATACTTAGACACAAGCACTTTGGCACCTGTTTTTGAATATCCAACTTCAGAAAAATTCAATATAAATACCCCGCTTGGGAAAGAAGCAAACTTGAAATACCCTGTTTTATTTGTATACGTTACATAAGATCCATACCGTCCAACATATGACACTTTTACATTGGGCAATCCCATGTTTGTACTGTTATCATAAACATACCCATTAACAGGTACTTTCTGACCTTCGTGCATATAGACAGTGGGTAAAAACAGAGCAATTCCAGTTGAAATAAGCATAATTGATAACAACACCGCAAGTATAAAGGGTATGATCATACTTGGTTTATTATTTATTTTTTTTATTTTTAAAAACCTGGGTTTAAAGCTTATGTCCCACGAATAAAAAGGCGCCATTAAAGGGTGTATTTGAGGGATTGTATGGTAATTCCATAAGTAATTATGGCAATAAGGGCAAATTGCCCCGACAGGGTATGAAAGCCATGAAGAATCTATCTTGGACTTGTTGTAACAGAACCTGCATATGACTTCTCTTTCCATATATCTACCATCCTTCAAGTATTTTTTACATTCTTATTATCTTTTTGAACCTTATGTACAAACATCAAATTGGTTGGCAACCCATGTACGGGATAACCGCATGTAATAACCACATTGTCCCCATATCTGAATCCATAATCTCCAGAATGTTCTTTTATATGATTAATCATCTCAGTCAATATATTATCATAATCCTTGTCAACAAGCAACGGTTTAACACCCCACAGCAAATGAAGTTTCCGATATGTCAGCAAATGACGTGTAATACCTATTATGGGTGAATTTGGTCTAAATCTAGAAATATACCGCGCAGTTTTTCCTGATGAAGTAGGGGTGAAAATAGCACGAGCACTAATATTTTTTGATGTTTCTACTACGGTTCTACTGATAATATTTTCTATATCCTCTGAAAGGTACTGGATATTATTTTTAATGAACAAATCCGAATTTAAATTTTTTTCTGCTTCTATTACAAGATCAGAAAGCATTTTTATTGCCTCTATAGGGTATTGACCAATAGTAGTTTCATCTGAAAGCATAACTGCATCACTACCATCCAATACCGCATTGACTACGTCCGTAACCTCTGCTCTGCTAGGCAAAGGTGAGTTTGTCATTGATTTGAGCATTTGCGTAGCTGTTATAACAGGCACACCATAACTATTAGCAATCCTTATAATTTTCTTCTGTATTATAGGCAATGTTTGTATGGGAACTTCTATTCCTAGATCCCCTCTTGCAACCATAACCCCATCAGATTTATCTATAATGTCATCTAAATTATTTATGGCAAGTTCTGTTTCTATTTTAGAAATGATAGGTATGTCTTTACTTATTGTGCCTACAAACTTTCTAACATCCTCAACGTCTGAAGAATTCCTAACAAAAGACATTGCTATATAATCCGCCCCATTGTTAACAGCAAATTCTATGTCCTTTTTATCCTTTTCAGACAATATCTTCCCCTTTGGTGAATAATGCTGGATTGTAATGCCTTTTTTTGAGGATATCGTACCTTTACTTACAGCAATAGCCTCTATTTTGTTACCTTTTATATTGGAAATTTTCAGGAACAGATCCCCATCCCCTATAATGATTGCATCCCCTACATTGATTGTTTTGTTAAAATCCTTTATATTGGTCCAATAACCTTTTATTCCCTTATTCTGACCAAGATATATACTGATCTTATCCCCAGGGTAAAAATTTTTTGTTTCATTTACCCCTTCAATCCTAAATTTTGGTCCAGATATATCCGCTAAAATCCCGACATGAACATTAAGGCGTTTAGAAAAATACTTTATTTTTTCAATTGCGTTTTTATGTTCTGTATACGTTCCATGTGAAAAATTAATCCTGAAAATGTCTACTCCGGCTTTCAAAGCATCTTCTAAAACTTTATCTGTTGATAATATAGACGGTCCTACAGTTGCTATTATCTTGGTTTTCCTAAAATTTAGATTCATGTTCATAAAAACGCCTTTTTTATATAAATTATTTTTTAAAAAAATGTTGCTATATCTTTAATATTTTTTTACCCGATATCATATAAACCACACGGTCTCCAATATTAACAGAATGGTCTGCCATCCTTTCCAGATATTTAGCAATCAACGGGTAATATAGACCGATATCTATGTGCGACGGTGTTTCTTTCATATATGCATTAGAAACCTCTATAATATTTTCAAACATTTCATCAACTTTATCATCTTCTGAAGTTAATTGCTCGGCAATTTGAATATCCTCTTCAACTAAGCTTTTTATTGCATTTATTATCATATTTCTTGTAAGGTTCGCCATATCCATTAACATGTCTATTTTTTCAAAATGTTGCTGACCTGTAAATTTTGGAATAAGCAACGAAATATCATATGAATAACGGGCAATTCTATCAATATCTGATAAAACCTCCATGAATGTAAAAACCCTTCGCAAATCTTTGGCCAAAGGGCTGTCCAATAGCAGCACATTTATACATTGACTTTCTATTGATTTTATTTTATGGTATATCATCAAATCCATGTTTTTTATGTTGTATTGCTTTGTTATGTCAATGTTTTTCAATGAGGAAATTGATAAATCATAAATTTCCCCGACATAATCTCCTACATTCTTTACCTCATTTTCTATCTTATCTATATCCTCCTCAATTTTTGTTTTCATTTTTATCCTCCATCCTGTCTGTTAAAAATTCTTCTGTTATTTTGTTTTTGGGATTTTCAAATATTTCGTGAACATTGCCGTGTTCAATTATCCTTTTATCGTAAAGGAAAGAAATGTAATCTGATATTTTAGCGGCTTGCCTTACGTCATGGGTAACCAAAATAACGGTATATTTCTCTTTAAGGCGTAGAACGAGTTCCTCTATCTTGTTCCTTGCAATAGGGTCCAGTGAAGAGGTGGGTTCATCCATCATTAATATATCTGGTTTTATTGCAATAGCCCTTGCAATACACAACCTCTGTTGCTGCCCACCTGATAAACTCATTGCCGATTTTTTCAGATTTGCTTTTACTTCATCATATAAATTTGCATCCTTCAAACTCTTTTCTACAATTGCATCTATTTGACCATCATTCAACTTATAATGCAACCTTGGTCCAAAGGCAACATTGTCATATATGCTAAAACTGAATGGATTGGGATGCTGAAAAACAAATCCTATTTTTTTTCTGAGTTCCTCTACTGGATATTCAAATACATCTTTTTCATTAAAAATTATCTTTCCACTATACATGAATTCAGGATTGTTTTCAATAAGCCTGTTAATAGATCTCAACAACGTGCTCTTTCCTGTGCCAGATGGTCCTACTATTGTATTTACCTTGTTTTTATAAACAGGCAAATTTATCCCATATAGAATGGTTTTATTTTTAGTATATACACTGAAATTTTCTATTTTTATTATCTCTTCCATCAAAAACCCCTCTTTATATATTTAGAAAAAATAATCAATCCAAAAATTGATAAAATCAAAACCAATGCTGCGGAATAAGCAAGTATATGCGCATATGTAAAAGGCTGATTTATCCCTGTCCACACAACATAGGTAAGATATCCAACCTGTGAATTGGTTAATCCTGTAGGTAAATCATTATTCCATCCTGCAGTGTAAAGCAATTGCGCTGTTTCTCCTGAAGCTATGCTGACTGCAAGTACAACAGCAGCCATAACATCCTTTGCTGATTGAGGTAAAGAAACCCTGAAAATAACCTGAAGTTTAGAAGCACCAAGCGCATAGGCTGCGTCTTTTGTATCTTGTGTAACTTGTAACAAAGAAAGTTCAGTAATCCTTACAACATAGGGTAGCATTAATATACCAAGTGTAATACCACCAGCAAGCAAAGAATATCCAAACCCTAAATATATAACCAAGAGCAAGTACCCAAAAAATCCAAGAATTATTGAAGGTACGCTTGTAAGAATATCTGTAAATATACTTGAAATCAAACCAAATTTCTTATTTCCATATTCGCTTAAAAATATGGCGGCAAGAACCCCTACCGGTAAAGAAATAACAATGCCTACAAACACCAAAAGCCATGTCCCTATGATGGCATTTGCTATTCCGCCTGAACTTGTATTCCCATTTTCAGTAAGGATTTTTATGTTGATAAAACCGGCTCCATTAAAAATTATAGAACCAACAATAGCTATTAAAATAAACATAAGAATAGCTAGAATTGCAATTCCCATGTATTTTACAAAAGTATCTACAAAAATTCTCCATTTTATATAAATCACCCTTCCAAATCCTCATAAACTTTGGTAATCCCTGTCCCTGCCAATAACCTCCCAGTCAAACTTGCCGCAAGTGTAATAAGCATAAGAACAAGTCCCAGTTCTGCTAGTGCAGATAGTTCCATCCCGGTAGGGTCTGTAAATGCACTATCAAGCAGGGAAGCTATAGCAGCAGCCATTGTGTTAATTGAAGAATATATGCTTTGAGGCATTGTATTTACTATTGAACCACTTACCATCAATACAGCCATTGTTTCTCCAAGAGCTCTCCCTAAGCCAAGCATAGTGGCTCCCAAAACCTGAATTTTTGTTTCTCTGAATAAGATTTTTTTGCCTACTTCCCATCGTGTCGCTCCGAGGGCAAGTGCACCATCGATCATACTTTTTGAAACAGATTTCATAGAATTGTAAATGACCGCTGTGATAATAGGTATGGTCATCAGAGACAATATTATAGTAGAGGCAATAATCCCTGCTCCACTATAAATCTGCCCGGAAAAACCAGGTATAAAACTCAAATTTTTATTCATCCATGGTTCAACATCTACAAAAAGCAATGGTTCCAAAACAGCAATACCCCATAAACCGTATACTACACTAGGAATGCCAGCAAATAAATCTATCAAAGAACTTAGAAATTTACTGGTTTTTTGAGAAATGTAAAGGTTAAGTTCTAATGCCACAACAAGGCTTACTGGTAATGAAATCATTATTGAAAGCAATGATATTAACAATGTTCCATAAAAAAATAGTAACATCCCGAAAGAAGAACCATATGGTGCAACCACTCCATTTATAGTAATTGGATTTCTATAAATCTGCCCTGGATTCCATAAATATGATTCAAAAAAGTGAAATCCATTATATCTTATTGATGGTAGTGAATAATATATAAGGAATCCGAAAATTGCAATAACTATAACAACTGGTACCAACGCAAAAAATAAATCAAAAATGTAAAATAGTTTTTCTTTTAATTTCATAGCCTTATCCCGTTATTTGATTTATTATGGGGTCTGTAACTCTCTGAACTACACTAGATGGCAACGGAATCAAGTATAAAGGTGATAAATATTGGCTTGCACTACCACCATTTGTTTGTACTGCCCATAATAGGAATGCTTTCAACGCATTAGCTATAACAGCGCTGCTCTGAACCTGTTTTACAACAACGTATTCAAAAGTTGCTATAGGATACGATTGATTTCCTGGTGCAAAAGCTATACCTATCCTTCCATCTGGAGGTATCTGATTTAGATATTGATTGGCTGCGTTCATAACAGTCTGCACAGTAGGCAATATATAGTTTCCATTTCTGTTTAGCAAAGCAGCATATCCCAGTTTTCCTGAAATTTGATTGGTATATGTCATTGCTATATATCCTATACTGTATGGCGTGCTTTCCATAACGCTTATTACTCCTGAATTCCCATTTGCCCCCTGCAAAGCTGGATTGGAAGGCCAGCTAACACTTGTACCATATCCTACTGTTTGATTCCACCACGAAGATGATCTGCTCAGAAACAAAGTGAACATATTGGTATCTCCACTACCATCTGACCTTCTTACAGGTACAATCCTATCATTGGGCAAATTTATTCCAGGATTTATTTTTTGTATAGCAGGATCATTCCAGTATTGAATAGTATTATTGTAAATCCCTGCAATGATTGGACCAGTAAGGTTCAAATGTACATTATTCAAACCAGGCAAATTATACGCAACATACTGAGAAGAAATCATTATGGGAATGTTTAACATGGGATGTGCCTGTACCTGTGAGTTTGTCATAAAGGCGTCAGTAGCTCCAATTATAACTGTTCCTGCAATTGCAGAAGAAATTCCTGTTCCAGAACCTGTGGCTTGGGTTGTAATTTTTGCTGCTGTATAATTTCCGCTCCATTCATTAAAAACTGGATAAAGGAGTGTTGATCCAGATTCTGTTAAAACAACCGTTCCATTGTTAGCTGAATTCTGATTTGTACCCTGATAGAGGTAATACAATACCCCTGAAGTCAATAGCCCCACTATTATTATTGCTAATACTACGATTTTCCACTTCATGATTTAAAATCATCAATATAGTGTATATATTTTATCGCAATAAAATATTGTTAATATATAGATTATAAATAAAATATATGTGTTTCAAACATTAAAAACCGTAACTCCGTAATTTTTTGGTAATATGCAAGAATAAAATATGTAT